>CAYNTB010000198.1:1711-5029 GCA_964399905.1 uncultured Bacteroidales bacterium
AAGTCGGAGAACCACCCCGTTGAATATGCCCCAGAATGGTCACCCGTGTTTTAAAATCCGGAACACTTTTTTCAATATGATTTGCCAGCTCAATGGCTCCACCTGAATCATCACCTTCTGAAACGATGATGATCCCTGTTCTCTTGTTTCTTCTCCAATCGTGTTTAAGTTTTTGAAGAATAGAGTTGTAATAGGTTTTTGTTTCCGGAATCAGGATATCTTCGGCCCCACTGGCCAACCCACTTGTCAGGGCTATGAATCCTGCATCCCTTCCCATCACTTCTACAATAAAAAGCCGGTTGTGCGAATCGGCGGTATCCCTTATTTTATCCACGGCTTGAACAACCGTATTTACAGCCGTATCGAAGCCAATGGTAAAATCTGTGCCAAAGAGGTCATTATCGATGGTACCTGGCAGTCCGATCATTGGGAATCCAAATTCCTTATTAAAAATATGTGCACCCGTGAAAGTACCATCACCTCCAATGGCCACAGCGGCATCAATTTTTTCTTTCTTCAGAAATGCATATGCTTTGGCCCGGCCTTCATGGGTTCTGAATGCATCACTTCTGGCAGTTTTTAGTATGGTGCCGCCCCGTTGAATAATATTTGAAACATCAGTGGTTGCCATTGGGCGCACATTTCCGTTAATCATTCCGTCATACCCATTGATGATCCCGACCACTTCAAGATCATTTGAAATGCCGGTGCGCACAACTGCCCTAATGGCTGCATTCATCCCCGGAGAATCGCCCCCGGAAGTAAAAACCCCAATTTTTTTTATCGGTAACATATGCTTAGTTTGATATAAAACAAATTTAAGTTTTTTTCTGTTTCCTAAACCCTGCGAGGGTTTAAAACCCTCGCAGGGTATGACAACTATTTTTTTGATTGGTTCGATTTGGAAAATTTTCGACTTCCTTCGTATACCTCAAATTTGGCAAAACGGCATTCGATGGCTCCGTTAAAAACGGTAATTTTTTTTGAGGGTCGCAGACCTACAAATTTCAATGCATCCAGATTTCCGCTTAAAACCCATGCCGTATAACCCCCGTATTTTGTTTTAAGCTGATCGCCAATCATTTTATACAAGGCAATGATGTCGCTTTCTTCCAATCGCTCGCCATAGGGCGGGTTGGTAATAATGGTTCCATTTTTAAATGGGGTTTTTAGTTCTTCGAATGAAGTATGCCGTAATTCGATATCCTTATGAAAGCGGGCACTTTTTATATTTTCTTTAGCGATTGAAACCGCTTTAAACGAATGATCAACCCCCAGTATTTTACATTCCGGCTCTTTTTGTAAGTCAAGTGACTCATCACGAACCTTTTCCCATAGCTTTTGATCAAAATCTTTCCAGCCCATAAAACCGAAATAATCACGATAATAGCCCGCCGGAATTCCATAAGCCTGCATGGCAGCTTCAATTAATAAAGTCCCTGAACCACACATCGGATCAATCAAATCTGTTTTGCCTTGCCATCCGCTTAATTTAATAAGTCCTGCAGCCAGCACTTCATTCAATGGTGCTTTATCGACCTGCGAACGGTAAGCTCTTTTATGCAAAGAAGTGCCGGAGCTATCGAGTGAAACCGAACAATTTTCTTTGAAGATATGGATATTGATCCTCAAATCAGGGTTTTCGACATCAACCGATGGCCTTTTATTAATTTTATTACGGAAACTTTCAACAATGGCCTCTTTGCTTCTTAAGGCTGCAGATTTCGAATGTGTGATATTGGATTTATTTACAACCGCATCAATGGCGAGGGTTTGATCGACATCCATATAATTCCACCACTCAATGTTGAGTAGCTCATTGTACAGCTCATCCTCATTTTGAACCGTAAAAGCTGCAATTGGTTTTAAAATGCGGATGGCGGTGTAGCATAAATAATTAGCCTTGTACATTATGCCTAAATCACCCTCAAAGCTTACGGCTCGGTTTACTGATTCAATTTCAGTGGCACCGATTGATGCTAATTCTTCTGCCAATACTGACTCCAGACCAAAAAAGGTCTTGGCAATCATTTTGTATTTATCGTTTTTATTTTTCAATTGAAAATGATTCAAATTTGTAAATCCGGATCAGCTTTTTATGCATGAGTGCCTAAAGTTTCGATTGCATGGAGTGCTTCAAGTCTTTAATTTATAAAACCTTATACTCTCCTAAATTTAGCTCCCTTTAAGCATTTCTAAACTAAAAAACAAAAGTAGTAATTATTTAACAAGTGTTTTTGCTATTTTTGAGATTCTAAACCTTAAACAATGACAATACAAGAAGCACAAAAAGCCGTTGATGACTGGATTAAAAGCAAGGGGGTCAGATATTTTAATGAATTAACTAATATGGCCATTCTCACCGAGGAAGTGGGGGAGGTTGCACGCATCATTGCAAGGCAGTACGGAGAGCAGTCGTTTAAACAGGATGAAGCGGAAAATAGTTTGGCCAATGAATTAGCCGATGTATTGTTTGTATTGATCTGTCTGGCCAATCAAACCGGAGTGGATTTAACGGAAGCACTCAAAATTAATTTGGATAAGAAGACAAAAAGAGATAAATTTCGGCACATTAATAATCCGAAATTAAAATAAATATTTTGTAATAAATACAAATTATTCAACTCTAATACTTCCAAACAATAAATACTCATTAATCAATAAAATTATGCTTATAAAATGGTTTATTAAACACCAGTGGAAGCAAACAACGCGTTCAACGATCTTTCAAAAAAATATAGCGGTAAATATTTTTCTGGGGCTCATTGTTTTGTTGTTGTTTGTAGAATTATTGGCTGCAGGTTTATTTCTTGGCGATAAATGGCATACGCTTTTCCCGGAGGCTGACCCTGTTTCTAAATTTAATGGCATCTTATTGTATTATTTCGCATTTGATTTGATAATCCGCTTATTGATGCAAAATGTGCCGGTAATGGCCGTTCAGCCCTATTTACATCTTCCGATAAAAAAATCAACCCTCGTAAATTATATGCTTTCAAAGGCATTGTTGAGTGTTTTTAACTATTTCCCATTGCTTGTTTTTATCCCGATTGCCATTTTTCAGATTGCCCCTGCCTATGGCTCAAATATTGCGTTAATCTGGATTGTATCGGTTTTCCTGCTGATGCTGAACAATAACTATTTACTGGTTTATTTGAAAAAGCAGATGGTTGGAAATGCTAAAATTGTCGGAATTAGTGGATTGTTTTTGATTGCCGTTCTGGTGGGCGACAATTACGGGCTCATCTCATTATCAAATGTATCAGCATTGATTTTTGATAAATTGATTTTAAATCCAATCGGAATTCTGATCCCGAT
>CAYNTB010000199.1:0-5021 GCA_964399905.1 uncultured Bacteroidales bacterium
AGGCTAAGGGAAAAAGTTAAAAGTTTGGAGCGAGGTGCAAGGAGCATGGAGCAAGGAGCAGAGAGCAAAGATAAAAGAGAAAAAGAAAGGAGATTATGAATTCCTGATCAAATGACCGCATGACTGCATGACCGCATGACCGCATAACTGCGTGACTGCATGACCGCATGACAATGTATAACAACCGTATTACTATTGTATTTCCACGAATGTTTGTATTTAAATACACCTGCGGTTAGGTTTTAATAACCACCTTCGGTTTACATATAAAACGTCGCTATTATGATAGCCGTAAGCAGTATCACACTGATAATTAAGGCAATTCTGTTGCCGTTACGTTGTTTTGCAAGTTCATCCTTTTGCATGGCCGTATAAATTTGAATAATATTTAGACGTAAAGCCTGATCGGGGTAACCTGATTTTATGTTATTTATTGATAATTTTCAGCCCAAAAGGGCGGGATATGATAAATAATTAAAGCAGTGCTTTCTTAAAAATTGTGCCCTAAAGTTTTTTTTCTTCGATGAGGCCTCCGATGTCTGAAAATAATAGCATGTGCCTGTCCAGCGCTGTATCTCTTACAATTACTTCGTACTCGATCATATTGCCCTTATTTCGCATCACGGCATTCATAATTTCACCTTTAGCCAGGGCATTTTTTGTAATGGGTTCGGGCAGATAATCTGTGGGCAGGTTCAACCTGTATTCTATCAATACCCCTGATAAACTAAAAACAGCGATATGTTCCAGATTGTTTTTGTAAAAAATAGCTTCGAAATGATCCTCTTTGTTAAACCATTCAATATTTATCGCATCCTTAAAATTTTCTGTAAATGATTTTAGGCATATTTCTGTGGGTAAAACACCATTTCCTTCAATCACCCTCCTTAAGAAGTTCTTCATTCTATTTCATTTTTCCTTTTGACGTTAATATTTCATTAAGTAACACATTTAACCACGCAGATATTTTTGGGTGTATAAGTATAAGGTTCTGGTTCTGGCTCTTTTCAGGCGCATTTTGGCAGCATCTTCGCTGATTCGTAAAGCATCTCCGATTTGTTTCATGGAGAGGTTATCCATATACTTCATAAGCAATAATGCTTTTTCTTCGGGGTGGATAAGCTCTAAAATGACCATTAAATTATCATAATTGATTTCTTCTATGATTTCTTCAGTATCATCGATAATTTCAGGAATTTCATTTTCGCGGCTCCAGTTTGGATAGTGCAATTTCTTTTTCTCGCGCAGGTAATCGATGCAATGATTATAGGTAACAGAATATAACCAGGAAGAAAAGGATGAAAGTTGTTTAAAGGAAGGTAATTTTTCAAAGACCTTTAAAAAAACATCTTCAGTCAATTTTTCAGCAATATCCCTGTTTTTTACAAAGGAATAACACTTGTCCAAAACCTTCGAATGGTACCGGTTATATAATACCTCAAAGTATTTCGATGAATTTTCATTTCTGATTTTATGAATAATTTCATCATCTTTTAATCGCGATACTTGTTCATTCATCGACCTGGTGCATTATGAAACAAAGGTATAACTAAAATAAAATAAAGAAACCAAAACCTGCCTCATTCTTAAGATTCTACCCGAATGTTAAAATATTTTTAACTTTTCTGTTACCTGCATATCAATTTCCGTCATAATAACAAAACACATACGGATGTAGAAAATATTTAAAAAACATATTGAATTAATCTATAACAATATATAGGTAAAAATAAAAACAAAAATTAACAACAAATAACAAATATTAAAAATGAAAAACAAATTTTTTGCAAGTATTGCTTTATTAGGTTTAACAACCCTATTATTAACAAGTTGTTCAAAAGTACCCCAGGTTGAAATTGATGCTGCCAATGCTGCCATTGAGCAAGCCAGAATGGCCGGTGCCGATGTATATGTACATGAAAATTTTGTAGCCCTGCAAGATTCGATGAATGTTGCAATGGTAAAGATTGAATCACAAAAATCGAAATTTTTCAAAAAGTACTCAGATGCCAAAGAACAATTAGTAAGTGTAACCCAATTGGCTGGTGAAGTAAAACTTCAAACCGAAGCCCGCATTGAGGAACTGAAAGTTGAAATTCAAAACACCATTGCCGAAGTGCAATCATTAGTTGAAGCCAACAGGCAATTAATTCTTGAAGCACCAAGAGGTAAAGAAGGTGCATCAGCCCTGGTTGCAATCAAAGGCGAAGTTGATGCGATAGAAGTATCAATTAACGAAACCATTGCAATGTTTGAAACAGGCGACTATCTGGCCACCCTTGATAAAGCCAATGCTGCCAAAGAAAAAGCCACTTCGATCAATGCCGAATTAACCGAAGTTATTGCTAAGTTCAAAGCTAACGTGAGGGGTAGGTAATTAGAATAAAAGGTAAATATCACGTACACCCCGTTTCCATTCATCGGAAACGGGGTTTTTTATAGTTTTCCACAGATTAAAATATGAAGATAAGACTTATATTGATTTCATCCTTGTTATTGGTTCTCATCCTTGGGATTGCAATTTGGAGGGTCATAACAAATAAACCACCTGATCATGAAATAAACATAGCCAGGAAAATGATTTCGGAAGCAGAATTGGCAAAATCGCCCAAATATGCAACAGGCGATTACTTAAAGGCAGCCCTTTATTACGATTCGGCGATGGCAGAATGGAGTCGGGAAAACGAACGTTTTATTCTTTTAAGGAATTACCAGAGAATCGGTTTTTTGGCCAAAGAATCGGCTGAAAACAGCAAAAATGCCATCGCCAATTCAAAAAGAAATATTACAAAAGTTGAAGATATACTTGAAATACGGATTCATGAAATCGAAAAAAGAATCAGGGATTTCGAGAAGAACCTTGGCAGCTTCCCGATCATAAGCTCACATCAGAAAGAAATTATAGCATGTAAATTACAGTATACAGAGGCAGTACAGGCCTATAAAAATAAAAATTATGCCGCCTGTAATTTGAATCTCGATTCGGCTGAAACGGTGATAAATAAGGTATTTGTGATATACGAAGAAAAATTAGCTGCTTATCTGAAAGAACATCCGAGGTGGAAAGAAATGGTGGCACAAACCATCAACTATTCCAAAAAAAATAAATCGTTCGCAATTATTGTTGATAAGCTGGACAGGGAATGTTATCTGTATAAAGACGGGAAGGTATTATCCAAATATACCATTGAATTAGGCTCCAACTGGATTGGTGACAAAAATCAGCAAGGCGATAAGAGCACGCCCGAAGGTTTATATAAGGTTATTGAAAAGAAATCGAACGGACAAACAAAATATTATAAAGCACTATTATTGGATTACCCAAATGAGGAGGACAAGAAGCGGTTTTTGCAAAACAAGAAGGATGGGACTTTAAAACCAAATGCAAGCATTGGAAATCTAATTGAAATACACGGCGATGGTGGAAAGGGTGTTGACTGGACCGATGGATGCATTGCGTTAAAGAATACCGACATGGATTTACTTTTCGCCAAGAGCCCGATTGGGACCAAGGTTACGATTGTGGGCTCCACAAAATCATTAAACGAACTTACGCATCCCTTAAAATGAATACAGAATTTACAAAATTTTTGATTGAATTTCTCAGGAAACAAATCAGTGGCTTAAAAAGGCCTGCATTAGAAATAGCAGGTGTTTTTAATGCGCTGCCCGGAAAAATGCTGGTCCTGTTAAAAAAATATAATATCCCCTTAACAGCTATTGCATTATTAATTTTAATCCCACTTATTATCAGGGCATTTATTTGGATGGTACCGGTTTCAAAAACAGCAAATTTTAAATACGATGATCAAGCCTTATCATCGGCCCAACAAAAAATCAATCGCGAAATTTCGAATTTGGATAAAAAGCTGAATGCCAAAATGCCCAAGTCGTTTTATTTGGTAATTAACAGTGCTTCGAATGAATTCGTTTTATATAAAGGGAATGAAATTATTAAAAAGGATAAGTGTTCGACAGGAAGCTATATTTTGCTAAAAAACGGAGAGAATCAACAATTTATGTTCAAAACACCGAAGGGAGAATTCAGGATTCGAAATAAAAATACATCTCCGGTTTGGAAAAAGCCCGACTGGGCATTTATTGAAGAGGGCTTGCCTGTGCCATCGGCAAATCATAATTCACGCTTCGAATATGGGGTTTTAGGTGATTATTCGCTTAGCCTCGGAGATGGATACCTCATACATGGCACCCTTTATCAACGTTTTCTGGGCTTGCCGGTTACCCACGGATGTATTCGTTTAAATGATGAAAACCTGGAGCTTGTTTATCGTTCATTACAAGTGGGTTCAAAAGTTTATATATATTAAGATTGGATTAAATGAAAAGAATTTTAGAAATAGCAAAAACAATCTATAAATTGAATTGGAAGAAAAAAGTGCTTTACCTGTTCTTTTTTATTTTCCTGGTGTTTTTTGTATGCCTGGCAATGGCCCCCCTCAATAAAATACGTGAATTTAACAAGTTGGTAAAATCAGATACTGTCTTTTTAGAAAAATACGATAGCATGTACTTTCATTCTGAAATGAAGATGCTGGTTCAGGAAAAGGCTTATAAAGAAGCCCTTTTAAAACTCGCAGAATCTGATTCAATTCAACTTATCATTAATCTGTCTGACAGTACGGTGAACCTTTCAATTAAAGGGGTGGTGATACACCGGACCAAGGTAGGTTCACTTGAGGTTGATAAAATATTTAAGAAGATGCCCGTCATACAACAGGCAAGATTTTTTTCAGAACCCCTTGAGATTCATTCGCAATATGCGACCATTATTAAGGAACCGATTGTTGTGCGCCACGCTCCCAAGGATACAGTTGAAGCTGCCCAGAATGTATGGCAGCCTGATACGCTCATACAAAATCCTGCTTTTTTAATATTCACAGTTGAACATGATTTTCATTTCATATTTGAACAGGAAGAAAACAATGGCTCAGATGATAAAAGGGAGAAATTTCATTTTTACAACCGGCTCAGAATGCAGAATTCGATGCTGGCACTAAGAC
>CAYNTB010000200.1:0-4641 GCA_964399905.1 uncultured Bacteroidales bacterium
ATAAAGGAAAGCATTGATTCTGTAATTAATGTTTCTTTCTAAAAATTCAGGTAGTTTTGGTAACATTGTTTCAATGTTAGCTGAAGGTTTTAATTTTATATAATTGTAATACTGGTTACCCCCATTCCAACCCATATACATATTAGGCTGATTATAAAGTGTTGCAAACGAAATGATAGATGAGAACTGTATCGATGAATTATCAGGGCAATCTTCTGCGATTCCTTTAACCACCACTGAATATGAGTTGTTATAATTGAGCACCTTACCAATTGGATCTTCTTCGCCAAAGATTTTTTTTGCCAGGCTCTTGGTCAACACTGCTGAATAAGGTTCAGTTAGTACTGATTTAACAGAACCCGAAATGAGCTTAAAAGAAAAAATATCAAAAAAGCTGGAATCGGCAAAGCAGATATTTTCAGCATTATAAACTATGCCATCTTTATTAAAAAAACCTGAACGGGGTTGCCTGATCCGAACCATGGTTTCCACCTCGGGAAACTCTTGAAGTAAAGATGGGGCCACCGCAGCTGTGATTACCGCATATCTTTCAGTATTTTCTGGCATTGAAACATTGAACCCAACCCTATATATAGCCTCTTTATTTAAATGCATCGAATCATAGGTCAGCTCATTTTTTAGATACAACAGCACCATGATGCTACATGCAATTCCAATGGACAATCCAAGAATATTGATTAATGAATAGGTCTTGTTTTTTATCAAATTCCTGAATGCGATTTTAATATAATTCCGGATCATATTATTCGTATTTTAAGGATTCAACAGGGTTTTTTGAAGCAGCCTGGATAACCTGCCCGACTACAGTCACGATTGATACAAAAGCCGTAATGGCGAATGCAAGTAAGAATGGATACCATGTAAAGCTAACAGAATAGGCAAACCCGTTCAACCATTCATCCATAATTATCCATGCAATTGGAAAAGCAATTAGGTTAGAGATTAGTACCAGCCAGCCATATTGCTTAAGAAACTGAACAAGCAGCGATGAGGTTTCTGCTCCGAAAACTTTTTTAATTCCAATCTCCCTGAACTTTCTTTTCATCTCAAGGCTTGATAAACTAAAAAGGCCCATCAATGCAATTACAATGGCAATGATGGTACTATACATAAACACCTGATTCATTCTTGCCTCATCCTGATAAAGCTCGTTATATTTTGTGACCCCTAAAAAATGAGCAAATTCTTTATTGGGATTTACCTCATCATATTTGGATTTAATAAAGCTTAGTGCTTCTTCATAATAACCGTCCTTGAAACGAATTGAAACATATTGAGCATCGGGATAAACCTTCATAACCAACGGCTCAATCATGTTCTGCCGCGATGAATGATGAAAATCTGCTACAAGGCCGATCACCTTTCCTTCTTCGAACTCTGCCAGTTTTAATCCCTTATTTGAATAGTTGATTATTTTGCCAATGGGCCTGTCCCAGCCCAACATTTTTGCTGCTGTTTGATTAATAATATAAGATATTTTAGAATCGGCTGAAAAGCTTTTATCGAAACGCCTGCCTTCTATTAATTCCATATTGTATAATTCCAGAAAATCAAAATCTACATTCAGGGCAGTCATTTGAATTGTTTCATCATTCCCCTCACATTCAAACTCATGAACGCGTCTTACATTCATAGGCAGAGCAGAAGACCCAGCTACATTTTCAATATAGGGTCCTGTCTTCAGTGCATCTTTAAATGCCTGATAATTTTTAAGCAATGAATAATCTTTTAACGGAACCACAATCACATTTTCAACCGAAAATCCGGGGTCATCATTGATGAGAAATTTTTTCTGTTTATTTACTACAAATGTGCTGACCATTAAAACAGCCACAATAATAAACTGTGCTGCCATGATAATGCGCTGGACCGATATTTTTTTGTTGGTTTTCCATAGCCGACCTTTCAGTACATTGATTGTATTAAATGCCGAGTACATGATTGCCGGAAATAATCCGGCCAGGACACCAAACAATGCAACAAGAAGAATCAATTTTAGATAAATAAGTATGCCTGTACTATATAGATCAACGTTTATTCCAAGCAAGCTTGCGAAGTGCGAAATTGCAATCTCAATCATAATTAATGCGATAATCATCGAAACAAATGACAATATCACTGACTCGAAAATAAACTGATAAAAAAGCTTCAGCCGGATTTCACCAAATAGTTTTTTAATCCCCACTTCCCTGGCGCGAAAAATAATTTGTGCATTGGTAATATTCACAAAATTGCTAAGCGAAATTATACTAATCACCAAGCCTATAATGAAAGCAAAAATAAGGTGATTAATATTACCGTTTTTTTCGATCTCATCGGATGTGTGTGAGTAAAAATGTATGTCTGTCATTGGCATTAGATCATATTCTGGAATCCCGTAGCTGCCTTCATGCCTGTTTTTGGCCAACTCATTTATTTTAGTTACAAGGATTTCAGGATCAACTCCTTTTCTGACTTTGATATAAGTATAAAAACTGTTATTACCCCAGGTATTCAAAAAGGGCTTCCAATAAATATGCTCGCCCATTTGGGTTGATACCAGAACATCAAAAGAAAAATGTGAATTTTCAGGAGCACTTTGAATAATACCTTTCACTGTAAACACAATACTTCCAAAATTTTTCAATGTGATGGACTTCCCCATCGGATTTTGATCCCCAAAATATTTTTTCGCGCAACTTTCGCTCAACACAATAGCATTGGGCAAATCAAAAACATGGACCGGGTCACCCTTGATTAATTTAAAAGAAAAAAAATTAAAA
This sequence comes from uncultured Bacteroidales bacterium, assembly GCA_964399905.1. GTDB lineage: Bacteria > Bacteroidota > Bacteroidia > Bacteroidales. The sequence continues at coordinate 2,784 of CAYNTB010000200.1, forward strand.
AAGGACGGATCGACCAGAAACATCTTTTTTTCAAAAAATTGTTTATCCTTATAAGTGAACTGAGCCTCTTCTTGCCACGAGTACGTAAACAAACGTGTCATTTCCTCAACTTCAGGTAATTCGTTCAGTATCATTTCTCCCATCAAAGGAGATGCTAAAGCACTCAAAACTGTATTTCCCCTGACCTCTGCTTCACGTTGAATCCGGTAAATCTGATTCGAATCTTCGTGAAAACGATCAAATGAAAATTCGGTGTCGATAAACAGGTATATAACGATGATACAAGCCAGCCCAACTGAAAGACCAATCATTTTAATTATTGAATCTTGCTTATTTTTAAGGAGGCTCCGATAATACAATAAAAAATCAATCCCTTTCATTTTATTCGTATTTTAAGGATTCAACCGGGTTCATCCTGCTGGCTTTTAATACCTGAAACATAATAGTTATCAATGCAATAACAAGCACGATAAGGACTGCTAAAATAAAAACCCAAATGCTAATTTCGGTTCGGTATGTAAAACCATTCAGCCAGCGATTCATAAAATACCAGCCCAATGGAATTGCAACTAAACCAGCAACAAGTATCAACCTAAAATAAGTTTGTGTTAACACGATGCTTATTTGTTTTATTGATGCACCCAAAACTTTCCTGATACCAATTTCCTTGACTCTTTGAACCATCATAAATGAAACGAGTCCAAATAATCCCAGCGATGCAATGACAATGGCAAGTATCGACAGAACGGATATAATCATCGCTGTTTTTGAATCTTCAGCGTACATTTCGTTCAGTTCTTCCTTAAAGCTTTTGTAATCCACCGAATTTTCAGGATATAATTTTTTCAGTTTTTCATTGATATTTGCGATTGTTTCTTTTGTACTGTTCTCATCAATTTTAGCAAACAATCCCAGATAATATTTTGGAATACTCAAAAACCCTGTCGATTCAATCTCATTTCGTAATGAATAAATATGGAAATCCTTTACCACACCACAAATACTGGCTTCATTTCCACCAAATGGTATTTTTTTATTCAGGGCTTCCTCCGGGCTTTTAAAGCCGTGGGCCTTGTAAAGTTTTTCACTTACCACCATCTTATAAATTGTATCGCCTTCTACCCTTTCCTGATACCAATCTCCGGCAATCAGTTTCAGATTGAAAACATCACAATATTCTGCATCAGCCAGCTTTAGGTTCATATATTGTTTCGTTCCATCCCCTTCAGCAGTGAAAGAAGTTCTAAAGTTTGAATTGCTTGAAGGAGGCCCAATCCCAAAGGAAAATTTTGAAATTCCAGGCTGGGCCTGAAGAAAGTCTCGCAAGGATTTTATTTTATTTTGATCAGTATCAGGTAATTGAAAATTAACAATCCCTTTGACATCAAACCCCAAATCTTTATGATTGACGTAACTAATTTGCTTTCTTATGACGAGGGTAGAAATGATGAGTGCAATGGATATGATAAACTGAAATACCAAAAGTGAGTTTCTGAGATTAAAATCATGCTGTTTGGTTGTTTTTATGTTACTTTTCAGGGCCTTAATTGGGGTATACCCAGACATTATTATTGAAGGATATAGCGCGATCATTGCATCCACCAATACAAAAATCAATAAAATAAAAATTACAAAATAGCTGCTTCTATATATACTTAAATTATAGCTGTTTCCCATAAAAACATTCACATATGGCAGAAATATTTCCACAACGATTACAGCCAACAATATTGCTATAAATAAAATAAGTGAATTCTCCTTTAAAAAAAGCAAGCTCAATTGTTGGCGGTTTGACCCGAGAACTTTTCGGATGCCAACTTCTTTTGATCTTTTTATCCCCTGGGCTGTTGAAAGATTT
>CAYNTB010000200.1:4683-4973 GCA_964399905.1 uncultured Bacteroidales bacterium
CAATGCCCAGTATCAGCAGGCCAATAAATCCATAAATCCATAAACTTGTTTTTGAGGTTGTATAAGCATTTGGAATATTCTGATACTCTGGAGACAAATGAATTTGCTTCAGAGCTTGAAACTGATAATATACATTTATTGATTTGTCATCACCCCTTGCATATTTTTCATTTATGATCTCGTTCATTTTCTTTTCAACAACAATTGGATCAACCGATTTCGGAATCTTTATGTAATTTTCGAATCCTGAAATACTAACCTCAAAGTTATCATACTCAAAGCCTTCCATG
>CAYNTB010000201.1:0-4948 GCA_964399905.1 uncultured Bacteroidales bacterium
GATTTAAAAAACCAAATACTGGCAGAAAACCCGAAGCTTGAAAAAATTATGCGGACTGCCAATAATAAATCCGAGGCTTTGCTGGGTGTCCAAAACTGGGTCCTGGCTTATTTAAATTCAAGACCAAATGCGAGGGCTTATTATGATGGCAAGGACAAAAGCCACAAATTATATAAAAAATTGAGTTGGCGCGACTTTGCAGCCATCCGATTAATGGATTATATCGACAATGCCGGACAGCGTTACAACGACCTGAACCTCAGAGGTGAACAAATTGGAAGCAATCCCATTAAATACATTTGGATGGCCGTTAAATTCGGCACAGGTGGAGCAAAAGAAGATTTTTTCACAGATATGCTTTATCTGTTCAGGCAATTCAGCGGAAAATCGTTGATGAGCAAGCCAAATATAGAAACCATAAAGGAATGGATGGAACGACATCCCTCAGGTTTGGAAGACAGACTGATTAAAATACGTGAAAAAAACAGGGATCGAATCATAAATATTTTAATTGCAAAAATTAATGATGGTGAAATTAACAGTCCGGTGTATTATTTCGAGCCTGGATTATCGTACGAGCAAAAATACCTTCGAATGATGCAATGGTGGGAAGATCGTAAATTTCATTTGAGATTTGCAGTTCGATCCCCGAAATTACTGAACGAACTTTTGGCGTTTTCCCTGGATCCCGAAACGATGGATTTACTATACAGTGCCCAGGATGCCGGCATTCCATTCTTTGTAAACCCATATTACCTGAGCTTGTTAAATGTTTATGAACCAGAATTTGCCCCGGGAGCAGATCTGGCAGTAAGAGATTATGTACTCTATAGTAAAGAATTAATTGAAGAATTCGGGCATTTGGTTGCCTGGGAACGAGAAGATGTTGTACAACCGGGTAAACCAAATATTGCCGGATGGATACTGCCTTCATCGCATAATGTGCACAGGCGTTATCCGGAAGTGGCAATTTTAATTCCCGACACCGTTGGAAGAGCTTGTGGCGGACTCTGTGTTTCTTGCCAAAGAATGTATGATTTTCAGGCAGGTAATTTAAATTTTAACCTTGACAAACTTCGCCCCAACGAAACCTGGCCTCAAAAACTTGCCAGATTACTTGAATATTTTGAACAGGATGCCCAATTGAGGGACATCCTGATAACTGGTGGTGACGCACTAATGAGTACCGATAAGTCGTTGCAAAAAATACTGGATGCCGTTTATGAAATGGCAAAACAAAAAATTGAAAACAATAAAAGCCGTGAAGAAGGCAAAAAATTTGCCGAAATGCTTCGTGTCAGATTAGGTACCAGACTGCCTGTATATCTTCCACAAAGAATTACCCCTGAATTAACCGAAATTTTAAGGGAATTTAAGGTAAAGGCATCTAAGATTGGAATTAAACAATTTTTTATCCAAACACACTTTCAAACCCCGATGGAAGTAACCCCTGAAGCAAAAACGGCCTTGGACAGGCTAATATCTGCCGGATGGACCGTGACTAATCAAATGGTATTTACGGTTGCTTCATCAAGAAGGGGACATACCGCAAAACTCAGAAAAGTTTTGGGTGAAGTTGGCGTGATTCCATATTATACTTTTGGCGTAAAAGGCTATATGGAAAATTATCACAATTTTGCAACAAATGCACGACTGGTGCAGGAACAGGAAGAAGAAAAATCGGTTGGAAAACTACCATCCAACTTTTATAAAGAAAACCCGAACAAAGTTCTTGAATCTGATGCAATCGTGAACAAGATCAGCAGCTTAAGAAAATCGGCCAAAATTCCATTTCTGGCAACGGATCGCAGTGTCCTGAACCTTCCCGGTGTTGGAAAGAGCTTAACTTACAGAACAATCGGAATTACACGTGACGGAAGAAGAATTTTGCAATTTGACCATGATGCCAATCGAAAACACAGCCCGATGATCTCAAAAATGGAAAAAGTGATCATTATTGAATCCAAATCCATTACAAATTATCTGAAACAAATTGAAAAAATGGGCGAAGAAGTAAATGAATATGAAAGTATCGGAGAAACAGATCCGATTAATCCCTTGTACAAATACCCAAAATATTCGTTTAACCCAACAGATACTTTAACAAACTTTACCATGGATGAATTTCCGGACGATATTGAAGATGATATTTAATAAGATCAAATCACTGAAGCTTATCATAACAATATCAAAACCGGCTGCAAACTGCACTAAGATTGCTTATAAAAACTATTAAAATCAGGGTAAAATTTTTCTTTTGCGACTTCTTCGGGAAATACAAAAAATTTGGCAATCGTTTCCGAACAAAGCTTTTTTTCGGAATCATATAGTTTTACCTGCACCTTAGCGATATTTCTTTTGAATTCCAGAATTTTAGCCTTTAGCACTATTGCACCCTTATCGCAATAAACAGGGTGCTTATATTTTGTTTCCAGCCTTGATGTAAGTCCGGCAGTTTTAAGTTTTACCTGAATGCACCAACTCGAAATTTCATCCATAAGTGTGGCCTGTATTCCGCCATGTAATACATTCGGATAACCCTGAAATCTTTCTTCGGGCAACCATTCACTCACTACGTAATCATCTTCTTCATAAAAGGTCATGTGCAAACCATTCAAATTATGCCTTGAACATGCAAAACATTTATGTTCTTTTAATTCATCATAAGGGTTAAATATCAACTTTTTCATTAAAATGTGCTTTATGCTCCTGATTATTTGTATCCAATGCTACAGGCAGGATTATCAATTTAAAATATGATACAAATTTAGCAATTAAAAACGATTAAAGACATTCCGGCGGATGAATCAGGAAAGATGATCGAAAATCTTTATTCAGGCATAAAAAATAATTTTTGCTAATTCTTTGCTTCAATTATACCCATCAAATCAAAGGGACCTGCAGATATAATTTTAACATCATAGAACTCACCAATCCGGATATCTGTATCGTTTTTCTGAATCAACACTTCATTGTCAACTTCGGGAGAATCATATTCGGTGCGCCCGACAAAAAAATCACCTTCTTCACGGTCAATCAGTGTTTTAAGACTTTTGCCAACTTTCAACTGGTTAATATCGTTTGAAATCTGTTCCTGGACAGACATCAGCAGTTCCATCCGTTCGGTCTTTGTTTGTTCATCTACGGTTTCTTCCAGCCTTGATGCCCTGGTATCTTCTTCTTCAGAATAGGTAAACACGCCAAGTCGGTCGAATTTGGTTTTCTTTACAAATTCAATCAGTTTTTCAAAATCTTCAATGCTTTCGTTCGGGAAGCCCACAATAAATGTAGTTCGAATAACAACACCCGGAATTTTTTCCCTGATCTTTTGAATCAATGATTCGATTTGCCGGGGAGAATTCCATCTGCGCATGGCTTTTAAGATCGGAGCACTGAAATGTTGAAGCGGGATATCGATATAATTACAGATATTATCATGCTTATTGATGACTTCTAGAATTTCAACAGGAAAATCTGTTGGGTATGCATAGTGCAATCTGATCCATTCAAGTCCGGGTATGGCAGCCAATAATTCCAATAATTCAGCCAACTTCCTTTCGTGGTAAATATCCAGACCATAATAAGTCAGATCCTGCGCTATTAAAATTATCTCTTTAACACCATTATCCACCAATAAACGGGCTTCGTGCACGATGGATTCCATTGTTTTGGATTGGTGCTTGCCCCGAATCAATGGAATGGCACAAAAAGAACAGCTACGGTCGCAGCCCTCGGAAATTTTAAGATAAGCGTAATGTTTAGGCGTGGTTTGAAACCTTTCCCCAATCAACTCTTTTCTGTATCGGGCTCCTAAATCTTCCACTATTTTAGGAATATCGTTTACACCATAATATCCGTCCACTTCTTTCATTTCTTCCTGAAGCTCTTTTTTATAACGCTGACTCAGGCAGCCCATCACATAAACAGCCTTAATTAACCCCTTTTTTTTTGCGTCGATATATTGCAAAATGGTATCTATCGATTCTTCTTTCGCATCAGCAATGAAGCCACAGGTATTGATGATCACCACATCTGCAGGATCATTTGTATTATGTGCAACAGAAAAATTATTTACTTGTAATTGCTTTAGAAGATGTTCAGAATCGACCAGGTTTTTTGAGCAGCCAAGCGTTATAAGCTGTAATTTGGTATGATTTAATTTGGTTTTCAAATGTTAACTTTTAAAAAGGGTTTCCACATATTCAAAACGGTCGAAAATCTGTAAGTCTTCCATTTTCTCACCCAGTCCGATATATTTTACAGGAATTCTAAATTCATCGGAAATACCAATTGCGACGCCTCCTTTGGCTGTCCCATCTAACTTAGTTAGGGCCAAAGCATTCACTTCGGTGGCAGCCGTGAATTGACGGGCCTGTTCGATGGCGTTTTGACCGGTAGAGGCATCCAAAATCAATAATATTTCATGTGGTGCATCCGGAATCACTTTCTGCATCACATTTTTAATCTTCGACAACTCATTCATCAGGTTTATTTTATTGTGTAATCTTCCGGCAGTGTCGATAATAACAACATCCGAATTATTTGCGACAGCAGATTTAAGTGTATCGTAAGCAACAGAAGCCGGATCTGCACCCATTCCCTGGCTCACAACAGGCACTCCTACCCTTTCGGACCATATCTTCAATTGATCAACGGCGGAGGCACTAAAGGTATCTGCTGCACCTAAAAGCACAGATTTCCCGGATTTTTTAAATTGATAGGCAAGTTTGCCAATGGTGGTGGTTTTCCCAACTCCGTTAACCCCGACAACCATAATTACATAGGGTGTTTTTACCCCTTCCAGGTTGAATCCGATGAGTTTATCCTGTTCGCTCTCCATTAACAATGATGCAATTTCCTCTTTTAAAATCTTATTCAACTCGGCGGTACCCAAATATTTTTCGGTGCTTACACGTTTTTCGATTCGTTCAATGATTTTCAAAGTTGT
>CAYNTB010000202.1:0-4947 GCA_964399905.1 uncultured Bacteroidales bacterium
GGCGAGTATCTGGCTGATCGTAATCTTCACAAAATTATTATTTGGCGGACAACAGAAATTCAATCCCTTCTATTATTTTATGAGGATCAATTACTTTGTACTGGCAGTCATGATCTTTTTAGCAATCGATCATTTGATTTAACGGAATAATCTTCATCATCGAATCAAACCATTAGAATATTTAGACCTGGGTTAATATTCTTATTCTTTTAAAGGGGGTCTGCGTAATTCTTTCTTTTTAGAAATTAACTTTTTCTTCTCGATTCTTTTTTCTTTTGATGCGCGACTTGGTTTCGATGCGATCCTTTTTTTGTCAATTGTAAATGCTTTATTCAGTATGGCATAGAATTTTTTGATACATAATTGCTTGTTCGCCAGCTGACTTCTGGTTGATCCTGAAACAATCACCAACTCAAATTCAGCGTTTAATTTAGAACCCAGTTTATGAATGAGCAGCTTTTTTTCGTCCTCGTTTAACAAGTCGGAGCCAATGATTGAAAACCTGAGTTCCACCCTGGTATTTACCTTATTCACATGTTGGCCACCTGGGCCCCCGCTTCTTGAAGCACTAAATGTAAATTCGCGGCTAAAATCACGGCTTTCCAACAATTCCATTTTTAAAACCTTTTTAAACTTCTCACTAAGAAATAATTGATATAATGCAGCAATACAACTGCTGAATTTTAACTTGCTAAAAGTTTTATAAATAATCAAATCAACCCAATAGATTATTACAGATCCTCATAACGTTTATCTGTAATCAGCATTTTTCCCGGTACATGGGTGATGGCAATGGGAATTTTGGCTTCCCTGATAGCCAATTGCGGAGTTACGCCACAGGCCCAGAAAACCGGCACCTCATCATTGAACACATATACTTCATCTCCAAAATCCGGTTTTGCCAGATTGCTAATTCCAATTTTATCCGGGCTTCCAATATGAACCGGTGCTCCATGCGCCTTTGGATAACGTGATGTAATTTCAACGGCACGATCGATATCCTTACTTAAAAGCGGCCTCATTGATACCACATAATTACCCGAAAAATATTTAGTACTTATGGTTTTCAGCTTTGTCTGATACATCGAAACATTTTTCTTTAACTCTACATTCCTGATGTTAATCCCATTTTCAATTAAGGCATCCTCGAAAGAAAATGAACAACCCAATATGAAAGTAACAAAATCATCCTGCCAGTAATTTTTAATCTGTGTAACGGTATCTGCCAATTTCCCATTTATAAAAATATGGTATTCGGGCACATCCGTCCTGATATCAATATCATCACCTAGCTGAGAAATGAATGGATCTCCGGGTTCAGAAATACTTAAAAGCGGACAAGGGGCCGGGTTCCGCTCACAAAACAATTTAAAATCTTCAGCATACTTTTTAGGCAGGATCACAAGGTTCCCCTGTATAAAACCACGGCAAAGTCCGCTGGTCATTTCTTTAAATTGTCCTTTACGGATTTTTTGCCGCACTTCTTTCGGTAACATTTTTTTCACCAGCTCATATATTATGTATCAGAGCAAGTTACAACTTTTTTCAGTAGATTAACTTTATTTTCAGTTTGGATTTTAGGGTAAATCTTAATTTTTAATTATATTTGATCATATAAATTAGCATTAAAGTACCTGCTTGCATCAAATTATCATCCTCATGAAGTTTAAGCTTATCCGACGGGTTTTGCAGTTCTATTACCACGGTTTTAAAGAGATGACTTATGGAAAAAGTCTTTGGGTGATTATTTTAATCAAGCTGTTCATTATCTTCTTTATTTTCAAATTATTTTTTTTCAGAAACTTTTTAGATTCAAAATTTGATTCCGATCAGGATCGGAGCAATTATGTAGTTGAACAACTCACAAAATAAATTAGCATGGAAAATATTGATTTTGGATTGGTTGATTGGTCGAGGGCACAGTTTGCACTTACGGCCATGTACCACTGGATTTTCGTACCCTTAACCCTCGGATTGGCCTTTATCGTGGCCATTATGGAAAGCATTTATGTTAAAACCGGGGATGAACAATGGAAAAAAACCACTAAGTTCTGGATGAAATTATTCGGGATCAACTTTGCCATTGGTGTGGCAACCGGGATCATTCTCGAATTTGAATTCGGAACCAACTGGTCGAATTACTCCTGGTTCGTTGGTGATATTTTTGGCGCACCACTGGCCGTAGAGGGCATCATGGCATTTTTTATGGAATCAACTTTTATCGCCATTATGTTTTTTGGCTGGAACAAGGTGAGTAAAAAAATTCACTTAATGTCGTCGTGGCTCGTGGCATTCGGGGCCAATTTATCAGCACTGTGGATTTTGGTCGCCAATGCCTGGATGCAGAATCCTGTTGGCATGAAATTTAATCCCGATACGGCACGTAACGAAATGCAGAATTTTTGGGATGTTTTATTATCGCCAACTGCTATCAATAAATTTCTGCACACCATTACTTCGGGTTATGTACTGGCAGCCATATTTGTGGTTGGAGTCAGTGCCTGGTTCCTGTTAAAGCGCAAGGAAGTTATTTTTGCCAAAAAAAGCATGGTGGTTGCAGCAACTTTCGGATTACTTTCGACCATATTTTTAGTTGGTACTGGCGATGAATCGGCCCGGCATATGGCCAAAATACAACCCATGAAATTTGCAGCCATGGAAGCGCTGTACGATGGGCAAACCAATGCACCGCTCATAGCCATTGGAATTATGGAGAAACCCCAGGATCCAAACAATCCACATCCACGAGAATTTTATTATAAGATTGAAATCCCCAATGCGCTTTCATATATGGCATTCTTATCTCCAAGAGCATTTGTACCGGGTATCAATGACCTGGTAAATGGAAACGCTAAACAGGGCATCCCATCCATTTACGAAAAAATCAGGCAGGGTAAAATCGCCATTCAGGCCCTGAAAGAATATAAGGCTGCCCAAAAAATAAATGATGAAGAATTGGCAGCAGAACAATTGGCATTATTCGAAAAACATTATAAATACTTCGGATATGGGTATTACGATAATCCTATCGACTTGATTCCCAGTGTTCCACTTAGTTTTTATTCATTTCACATCATGGTAATACTGGGTGCTCATTTCGGAATACTTTTTATCGTTATTCTCTTCCTTCTATACCGAAAAAAACTCGAACAGAGACGTTGGGTACTCTATGTTGCACTCTGGACCATTCCACTGGCCTATATCGCTTCACAGGCCGGATGGATTGTGGCAGAAGTCGGGCGGCAACCCTGGGTAATACAGGATTTGATGCGTACGCTTGCAGCCGGCTCGCAAATTGATAAATCGTCGGTGCAGATTACCTTCTGGCTGTTTGCACTCACATTTACAGCACTCTTAATCGCTGAGATCAAAATTATGCTGAGCCAAATTAAAAAAGGACCTAAAGATGGAGGACAATAATCATGTTTGAAACATTATCACATTTAGCACTACAGCAATATTGGTGGGTAATTATCTCATTACTGGCCGCTATTTTGGTTTTTCTGATGTTTGTTCAGGGTGGACAAACCATGATTTACGCCCTTGGAAAAACGGAAATGGAACGAAAAATTATTGTAAATGCACTCGGGCGAAAATGGGAATTTACTTTTACAACCCTGGTTACCTTTGGTGGCGCATTTTTCGCTTCCTTCCCCTTATTTTATTCGACCAGTTTCGGAGGTGCCTACTGGGTTTGGATGTTAATTCTGTTCTGTTTTATCATTCAGGCCATTGCCTACGAATTTCGAACTAAACCAAATAATTTCCTGGGAAAACGTACCTACGAAACATTTTTATTTATAAACGGGCTGCTGGGAACCATCTTAATCGGAACTGCCGTAGCAACCTTTTTTACAGGATCGGAATTTTCAGTTAATGAAATGAATCAGTCCAAATGGGAAGGCCCGTTTAATGGTTTGGAACTTGCATTTAACTTTGGACGTTATGCAACTTTTATAAATTTATCGCTGGGACTGGCTGTTTTCTTTCTTTCGAGGGTACTGGCCAATTTGTATTTTATCAACAGCGTGTCGCATGGAAAAATTATTGAAAGATCGCTAAAACAACTCCCCCGGAATGCCATTCCATTCCTGGTCTTCTTTTTATTCTTTTTAGTCAATCTTTTACTCATGAAAGGTTTTGCCTACGATCCCGAAAGCGGAACAGTATCATACGAATCTTTCAAATACCTGCATAACCTGCTTCAAATGCCTGTGGTTTTAATCCTTTTATTGATTGGTGTTGCACTGGTTTTACTGGGTATTGGCAGAACCATATTTTGTTTTGAAAAATGCAGTCGATTCGGAATCTGGCTGTCAGGCACAGGAACTATTTTAACGGTATTTTCACTCTTTCTGGTTGCCGGATTTAACCATACTGCGTTTTATCCGTCCATATTTGATCTGCAAAGTTCGCTTACCATCGAAAATGCATCATCGAGCCATTATACCTTAACGGCCATGAGCTATGTGTCGCTGATGGTTCCCTTTGTAATCGCTTATATCTGGTGGGCATGGCGGGCCATGAACAAAACCAATATTTCGGAAAAAGAAGTAGAAGAAGACAGTCATTCTTATTGATAATTGCTTATTGCTTATTGTCAATTGAATTAAAGCACCCGATCAAAAATTAACAATTAAAATTATTATTCAAAAATAATCAATCGAAAATGTATACTGCATCAATAATATGGTTGGCCACATGGCCGGTTTTCATTTATCTTTCGTACCGGATTGTTTTATATGCTTTAAAGAAATTTGAAGATAAAATTTAGCAATCCATATTCAGGAAAGAACTTAGCTGGCGCGGATTTGCCTGCCAGACCGCAGGCTGGTAATCCGTGCCTCGACTATAAAAAGATTTATACTCCCTATCAATTCAACGTATTAGAATTTTGCTGGCGCGGATTTATAATCCGTGCCTTATCTATAAAAGATTTGTACTCCC
>CAYNTB010000203.1:0-4938 GCA_964399905.1 uncultured Bacteroidales bacterium
CAGTGACCCTGCTTAAAATTAATTTCCTGCAAAACTTCTTCATCAAACACAGGCTTAAGGGTAACAAACTTATCGACCAATGGGCTTAATTTTCTAAGATATTCCTTCATTTGAGACTTATCATCCTTTTGACAAACAACAAACAAACCCGGATTTACAATATATCTGAGCCCACCCGATTCACAAACAATTGGATGATTTTGTGGCAGGAATTTTCTGAGTTCCAAAAAAACTTCATTCAGAACCTCATCTTTGGCCTGCACATAAAAAACCCTTTCGGCCCCGGCTTTAAGCATCCTGGAACTATCTTTTGTGGTATTCGCATTTAATTCTTCAATAATGGTGAATGAATCATTATTTGCCAGGATTTTTTCTTCACTTGAAATTTTATGGAAATGGGGAGATATTTTAATTGCGATTATTTTCTCATTATTTGCCAAACGATGTATCACGGAACACACCAAGCTTGTCTTCCCGACATTTCTGCCGGTACCGGCAACCATCAACATATTTGGCTGATTATAAATCATTCAATCTTATCTTGTTTTGTAAAAATAAAAGATCATTTTTCGAATTCACATTATAAAACAAATCTTTAGAGAAATATGATTCATTTATTTCAGATACAAATTTAAGGGTTTTTAAATGCTTAAAAGTATCCGGGATTTTGAAATTGTTATTTTCAATAAAATTTTGAAAAACCCGGAGCACATTTTTGTGATAATAGGCACACATGGGTTCATAATGATCTCCTTTGTGCCACGGAACAACAATGTCGTATTCGTTGCTATTTTGCAGGAGCGCATTTAAAAAAGCTGTATTTATCAAAGGCATATCACATGATAGCACCAGATTGTGTTCGGCTGACGACTTTTCCAGACAGCTATAAATTCCTCCCATCGGTCCCGAATTTGGGAATATATCCTTAATTTTCGGAAAAGGGAAATGGGCATATGCTTCTGAGTTTGTGCTGATCAATATCTGCGAACATAATGGTTGAAGTGCATCAATAGCAAATTGGATCAAAGCTTTGTTATTCAATTCAACCAAACCTTTTTCCTGCCCCATGCGCTGGCTTTTACCGCCGGCTAAAATGATGCCGGTAATATTATGATCATCCATTCAGCAAAATTAATTGTTTTGTTCATCCTAATTAAAATAAAAGGCCTTTAGGATTAAAATTCCTAAAAGCCTTTTAGTGTCCCTACACCTCCATCAATTTCCACTTTCCTTTTCTGAAGAGATAATAGGCAAAAATTGTTAAAAAAGTTTCGGAAATAACAATTGAAATAAATACGCCATTTTCCCTCAGATTCATCCCAATCGCCAATAAATAGGCCAATGGAATTTCGATGATCCAGAAAGCCACAAAATTGATCATGGTCGGAGTGCGGGTATCTCCTGCCCCATTGAATGAATTTATTAATACCATGCCCATGGCGTAAGCAATAAAGCCATAGCTCATAATTCGAAGGCAGTTACTTCCAACTTCAACAACGTAGTCGTCTGAAATAAACAAGCGGATAAAAACCTCAGGAACGGCAATAAATAAAATACTGATCAATCCCATCAAAATCATATTGACCCTTCCTGTTAACCAAACCGATCGTTCTGCACGATCAGCTTGTTTAGCCCCCAAATTCTGTCCAACCAGGGTAGATGCTGCATTGCTGATCCCCCACGATGGAAGCAGTGTAAATAAAACAACCCGAATGGCAATGGTATAAGCGGCAACCACTTCGCTCCCGTAAATTGAGATGATCCGCACCAATCCGATCCAACTTGAAGTTGCGATAATATTTTGACCAACTCCACCCAGCGAAAGCTTGATCAATCGCCATATCAGGTTTAATCTTATCACTAAATGATTCCACTCAAGTTTAATCCTTCTTTTGCCTTTGAATAGGATATAAAATTGATAAATCACCGCGGTTCCGCGCCCAATATTTGTTGCAATGGCTGCACCTTCAATTCCGAGTTCGGGGAAAGGACCCAGGCCAAAAATCAGGCAGGGATCCAAAATAATATTTAGAATATTTGCCACCCAGAGTACACGCATAGAGATGGCTGCATCGCCTGCACTCCTGAATACTGCATTGATAATAAACAACAGCATAATGACAACATTCCCGCCGAGCATAATTTTGGTATATCCGGATAAATTATGAACGATCTCCTGGTTGGAACCCATGAGTCTCATAATATCACCCGAAAAGATGAAACCTGGAACTGCGATCAGAATTGAAATTACAATTCCTGTCACAATTGCCTGAAAAGCTGTACTCGAAGCTTCATCAGGTTTATGTTCTCCAATTCTGCGCGAAACCATGGCCGTTGTTGCCATGGCCAAACCAAATCCAATGGCATAAACAACTGTCATTATTGATTCAGTAATGCCAACCGTGGCCACTGCATCTGCTCCCAGTCTCGATACAAAAAAAATATCAACCACGGCAAATACCGATTCCATAATCATTTCCAATACCATGGGAACCGAAAGCAAAAAGATGGCCTTTGGTAAACTTCCGGTCGTAAAATCCTGATCAGTGCCGGCAATAGATTCTTTAATATTATTCCAGATTTCCTTAACTTTCAAGCTTCTAAGATAAATATAATTCGATTTTATATGATGTAATTCCATTTTCGTTTTTCTTTTTTCTGTTCATTTAATAGGTTGTTTTTTAAAAAAATTTCATAATGCTGGCTAAAGCCTCTGACAATGGCATTCATTGATGTTTGAACATTTGTTTTCATAATAATTCCTCCGTGAATTTTTAATTGATTGATTAAGAAATAAATTGAGCATTGCGTGGCGGTAAACCACATTTAATGAAAGTCCGGGAAATTAACGGGAGTTAATTCAGAACTTAAAATCGGATATTGACAATTGTTTTCATGAAGGAACAAAAGTAAAAAGAAAATAAGGCCGAAATAAAAATATTAGGGGAATTGCGAAATCACCTTAATTTTATTTAAAAAAAAGGCACGAATCACCATAGCTTAAAAACCTGAAATCATTATTAAGCGCATATTGATAAGCTTTCAGCCAGTCATTCCCAATAAAGGCAGAAACCAATAGAAGCAGGGTGCTTTTGGGTTGATGGAAATTCGTGATCAGGATATCTGCAATTTTAAATTCATAGCCCGGTGCAATCATTAGCTGGGTTTTGCCCTGAAGTTCGTTTATTTTTCGGGCATCCATTTCATTCAAAATGGCTTCCAGGATTTTATGAACCGGAAGATTAACGCGATATTTATTTTGATAAGGATCCCATTGATCGATGAAAAAATTGCAGGATCCATCAAGCAGTAATTTAACGCCATACCAGTACAGGCTTTCCAGGGTGCGCAAGGTGGTTGTACCCACAACCACAATCTTTTCAGATTTGCTGTTCAATAATTTTTCAATCGTCGATTTACGGATGATTATTTTCTCCGTATGCATTTCATGATCAATAATTTTATCTGAAGAAACGGGTTTAAAAGTTCCGGCTCCGACGTGCAAAATAAGTTTATCAGTGCTTATATTTTTTTTAGCTAAATTTTGCAGAACGGTTTCGGTAAAATGCAATCCTGCCGTTGGTGCGGCAACAGATCCATCATAGTGTGCATAAATGGTTTGATATCGTGTTTTATCTTCCTCAACGGCTTCACGTCCGAGGTAAGGCGGCAAAGGTACCAGCCCAGCTTTCTCCAGTATTTCCGCAAAAGTTTTTTCAGGAGGAGACCAGGATAATTTAACCAAAACCGATTGATCCATCGTGCCTGCTTTTTCAGCGGATAAAACCATCGTTGAATCTCCATCCGGGATACTCAATTTGAGTTGCCCTGTTTTCCATCTTTTTGCATTTCCAACAAAACACTTCCAAACAACACATTTTGTTTGCTGAAAAGCCATTTGAATTTCAGAAACCGGTGAAACCGGTTCCAGGCAAAATATTTCAATTTTTGCACCGGTATCTTTAATAAAGGGCAATCGTGCCCTGATTACTTTGGTTTCATTGAATAAAATAAGGCTGTTTCCGGGAAGATGCTTATGTATTTGTGAAAAGATATCCTGGCTCAATTTCCCATTTTTATAAATCAATAGTTTTGATTGATCCCTGTCTGCCAGTGGAAATTTTGCAATCCGTTCTGCGGGAAGCGGATAATCATAATCTTTTATCAGTATGGAGCTCAGTTGATTCATTTTCGGCTGCAAAATTAATGATTTTGCAATAGTTCTTTATAAAATCTGAGATCCAAATCAGAAAATGTATTGAAACTGAATCAACAAAGCATCGGTGATTTCATCTTCATTCAATATGTTTAACTGATGATTTGTCAGGTGATGAATATAATTCATCTGTACTTTTGCCTGATCATTAAAAAAATAATTAAACCCTAAAGTAACTGCCTGATCTTCTGTTCTATTTTCAGTATAATTGCGGCTGAAGAATTCGTATTTTAAAACAGGCTGTAGATGAGCATGAATCAGATAAAGGGTTTGAACGAAATACCCTTTTGATTTGTGTGTATTGATCAGGAAATTATAATCCATGATTCCCTGAGATAAGTCCAGATATTCGTCCACGGCACCAATGTATTCGCTTTGAAAAATCAGGTTTTTATAATGAATGGATATATCAGCACCGTACCTTATCGATTTCCCGGTCAGGCTTTGTTGATCGGCCATCAGATTTCTTTTCCCGTTCCGGTAACTTCCACCAAAGCTAACAAATGAGGCCGGCGAGAAATTCAGTTTACATACCAAATCCTTATAAACATCAGAATCGTAAACATTTTTACCCGTCCCATTAATAATAGCAAGGGAGTATTTTATGATATCAGAATTGTTGAACCCCAATATTGGCAGATTAGATGATCCACCTGAAATCATCAGCCCGTAATCCACAGAAGGAGTTGTTAGTTCATCCACAACTTTTGATCGATAAATTG
>CAYNTB010000204.1:0-1875 GCA_964399905.1 uncultured Bacteroidales bacterium
ACAAAAACTTCATCTGTTTCAGGTGCATTGAAGGGCATGGGATAAATATTATTTTTGATGTCGTCGAGTACAACCACCCCACTTTGAGTTTCAAGTAAAGCTCGTATATCCGATAATTCAAAGTCCTGATAGAATTCAACGTTTACCGATTCAGAATGCCCCCCGACAAGTGGAACCCTTACAGCGGTTGCTGTTACCTGAATATTTTGATCTCCCAGAATTTTTTTGGTTTCATTTACCAGCTTAAGTTCCTCTTTGGTATAATCTCCTTCACTAAAATCATCGCATTGCGGAATACAATTTTTATCAATGACATGCGGATATTTTTTGGGTCCCACAATTCCGTTTCTTTCATCTTCCAGCTGTTTAACAGCAGCAATTCCTGATCCTGTAATGCTCTGATAAGTAGAGACCACAACACGTTTTATTTTATATTTTTTATGCAAAGGAGCCAGGGCCAAGACCATTTGAATGGTAGAACAATTGGGGTTTGCAATTATTTTATCATTGATTGTTATTTCATTTGCATTGATTTCGGGTACCACCAATTTTTTATCAGGGTGCATTCGCCAGGCAGAAGAATTGTCGATAACATAGGTCCCATTTTTTGCAAATGCCTCAGCCCATTGAAGGGAAGTTTCACCTCCTGCCGAAAATAAAGCTACATCCGGTTTTAATTCAACCGCCTCCGGCAACGATACAACAATCCATTCGCGACCATTACACCTGATTTTTTTACCGACCGACTTCTCGGATGCTACCGGGATTAATTCTGTGAATTGGATATTTCTTTCTTCAATGATTTCTAAAATTTTTCTGCCAACCAATCCAGTGGCTCCTACTACTGCAATTTTCATTTGATTATTTTTTTGATTTGCAAAACTAAATGATTTTTAAAATAAATGATGATTTTATTTATAGCCCATAATTTGGTGAAAATCATAAGGTGTTTCCTGGTAAATATAATAGTTGAGCCAATTAGAAAACAATAAACTGCCATGGCTCCTCCAATTTACCAGGGGTTTCATGTTTGGATCATCGTTCGGAAAATAGTTTTCAGGAACAGATACCTGAATTCCTTTATTGAGATCCCGCTCATATTCGGCCTGCAATGTAAGCATATCATACTCAGAATGCCCCGTTACAAAAATTCTTCTTTTATTTTTCGAGGCCACAATATAAATACCTGCTTTTTCTGATACAGAAATGATAGCCAATTCATTCACTTTTTCAATATCTTCTTTTCTTATTTCAGCATTCCGCGAATGCGGCACCCGGAATGAATCATCAAATCCCCTGATAATTGGATATGCACGATCGCTAATCCGATGTTCATAAACACCGAACATTTTTTCATTGAGCGGGTGTTTGGGAATTCCATAATGATGGTATAAGCCGGCTTGCGCTGCCCAACAAATATAGAGAACGGATGTTACGTTCTCCGAAGCCCAGTCCATAATTCCTTTCATCTCATCCCAATACAAAACTTCTTCAAATTCAATCTGGTCAACAGGGGCTCCTGTCATGATCATCCCATCGTACTTTTTGTTTTTGATTTCATCAAATGTTTTATAAAACTGATTTAAATGATCCGCAGAAGTATTTTTTGAAATATAAGTGCTGGTTTTGACCAAATCTATCTCAACCTGCAAAGGCGTATTTGACAGTAATCGCAAAATATGCAGTTCAGTTTCAATTTTTAGCGGCATCAAATTCAGAATGGCTACCTGCAATGGCCTGATATCCTGGGATAATGCCCTTTCTTCGGACATCACAAATATATTTTCCCTGATTAATATATCCTTTGCCGGCAAAAGATCCGGTATTTTTATGGGCATGGTTTATCTATTTTCAAAAGTCTGTAAAATGGAGATC
>CAYNTB010000204.1:1919-4935 GCA_964399905.1 uncultured Bacteroidales bacterium
AGTCCGTGAAATGGCTTGTTCAAAATCACTGATGAGATCGTCAATTTTTTCGATCCCCACACTAAGCCTCAACAATGTAGGAGTTACTCCGGCTTTTAACTGATCTTCTTCGCTCAATTGCTGATGGGTGGTTGCTGCCGGCTGAATAATCAAAGTTTTTGCATCGCCAACATTGGCCAAATGGCTCACTAATTCAAGGCTTTCAACAAATTTACTGGCATCTGCTTTTGTGCCTTTTATTGTAAACGAAAGCACGCCTCCAAAACCATTTCTTAAATATTTTTTGGCCAGCGTATGATTCGGATTACTTTCCAATCCAGGGTATAATACCTGATCAACCCACTCCAGTTTTTCGAGCCATTGTGCCAGTTTTAGGGTATTGCTGCAATGCCGATCCATCCTTAAGGAAAGGGTTTCGAGCCCCTGTAAAAGTAAAAATGAATTAAACGGGCTGATTGAACTCCCCAGGTCACGTAAACCTTCGATTCGGGCCCTCACAATAAATGATTTTTCCTTAAATGAATCCCAATAAATCAGCCCGTGATAACCTTCAGAGGGTTCTGTGAATTGAGGAAATTTACCATTGCCCCAATCGAAATTTCCGCCGTCAACGATGACACCTGCAATGCTGGTTCCGTGTCCGCCAATCCATTTGGTGGCAGATTCAACCACAACATTGGCCCCATGCTCAAAAGGTCTGCAAACATAGCCTGAGGCTCCAAAGGTATTATCGACAATCAATGGAATCCCATATTTTCTGCCCAATTCAGCCAATTTCTCAAAATCAGGAATGGTAAAACCAGGATTACTGATTGTTTCAACGTACAGTGCTTTTGTATTTTTATCAATTAATTTTTCAAAATCTTCTGCATTTTCCGATGCAGCAAACCTGCTTTCAATGCCGTATTGCTTAAAGGTAATTTTAAATTGGTTGAAGGATCCACCATATAAAAATGGGGAGGAAATAAAATTATCGCCTACTCGCAAAATATTTGAAAGTGCAATAAACTGGGCTGCATGGCCTGAGCTTACGGCCAGTGCTCCAACACCACCTTCGAGGGCTGCTATTCTCTTTTCAAGAACATCAGTGGTTGGATTCATGATTCTGGTATAAATATTTCCTTCTTCTTTTAAATCAAATAGGTTCGCTGCATGTTCCGAATTTTTGAACATGTATGAAGTGGTTTGATAGAGTGGTACAGCCCTGCTTAATGTGGTTTCGTCAATCTTTTGTCCTGCGTGGACCTGTAAAGTATCGAAGTGTAGATTTGTGTTTTCCATGCTTAATTTGTTTTTGTAAAAAAGGTGTTATGAATTTTAGTGATGGCCGTTTTTTCCTGGTGCTTGTCTATAACCAGATAGCATACGACATCCGATCCGCCCAGGGTACTCATCAATATATTAATGTTTTCTTTTGCGAGGGATTTAAAAATTTTATAGGCTATTCCCGCTTGTTCCAGTATCCCCTGTCCCACGATGGCCACAACAGCAATGTCTTTAACCGCTACAATTTTTAAATCCTTTTCTGATAACAAAAGATTTATTGCAATTTGCGAAGTAATGACCGATTTGATGTTAATATCTGATTCGCTCAGTTTCCTGGCAATGGATGCTAAAATGCCGGGCATAATTCCTAAGCCGGGACCCTTAAGTTTGAGTATTGAAAATTCTCTGCTTGAGGTTATACTTTTAACAATTTCAGATCCTTTAGATAAAGAGGAATTTATAATTGTGATGGGTTCGATGCTGCTGTTAAGGGCCTCAATATCAAAATTACGAATTGGAATATTTGTATCGGTTAAGGGCTCAATGGTTCTGGGATGTAGAATTTTAGCCCCAAAATAGGCCAGTTCTGCCGCCTCTGAATGAGACAAATGTTTGATTAAGATCGCATCCTTGACCATCTTTGGGTCGGCACTCATAAAACCATGAACATCTTTCCATACATCCAGCGAATCGGCATTGGCCAGCCTTGCAATGCAGGCTGCCGAATAGTCGGTTCCTCCCCTGCCCAATAAATTAACTTTGCCTTGAGATGATATTCCGAAGAAACCCGGAACGATATATACCTGGGGGTTCTTAAAAACATCATCCAAATCAGTGGTAAATTGCTTAAAATCGACACTTGCATCCCTGTATTTATCATTCGTTCTTAGTCCGATTTCTGCGGGTAAGACCTCTTTGCATTTGATTCCATTGTTATTGAATACAGAATTAATAATATTGGCACTTAATTTTTCACCATAACTTAAAATTTTATCGTATAAAAAATCTGGTGTTTCTCCGATGTATGCGGTACCATAAAGATATTTCTCGAGTTCATCAATCAGAGCATCAACAGATGCTTTTGCCTGACTTAGTGCATCGGTGTTTTTAATGTAATGACTGAGAACATCATACTTATATTGTTTTATTTTATTGAGCGACGGCTTCAGAATATCAGGTTTAGTGACGACATTTTCGAGCAATTCGATCAGCGAATCCGTAATACCAAAAAAAGCGGATACAACAATAATCACCGGTTTTGGATACTGATTCACAATTTTGATAATTTTTTCCAAACTGTTAATTTCCTTCAAATTTGATCCGCCAATTTTTATAACAATCTTTTTTGCCATTTTTATAAATTTAAACTCTTGTATTGTTGATTATAAAGCATTTAAGGTTTGAATGCCGATTAAGGGTAATTTCAGGTTTCTGCAAAGGAAACCTGATTCAGGCCATGCACATAGGCAAGCGAGCGATAAAATAATTACCTGAAAAAATAAAATAATGTAATTTAAATGTATTCATTTATTCGTGTTTTAATTATCATTATCCACTTTCGTTTTAAACTACGGTGGACTAGGTTTTAGCACCTTTTCCAATGTTCAGAAGGTTGCTAGAGGTTCTCAGAGCCTAATCTCTCCCCTCTTCTCTATAACTAAACACCTATTTTTTGGATAGGAGTTGTAAATAGTGTTGGCAAAATTATTAATTATTTTTTAAACACAAACAAAAAAATAAAAAATAGAAA
>CAYNTB010000205.1:0-4927 GCA_964399905.1 uncultured Bacteroidales bacterium
TCGGCCAGCTTGGCTACGGACGTCCGGGTTTAAATATGTTATCCAACGATTTTGATCCATACTATGTAATCGGAGCCAAACTTAGCTGGAATATTTTAGATTGGGGAAAGGTAAAAAATGAAAAAAAATCACTGGATCTGAAAAACCAAATAATCCAAAAAAGTAAAGATGCATTTAATTTAAATGTTGAATTGCTTTTGAACAGAAAGGAAAGTGAAATAAAAAGACTTGAAAGCCTGATTGACAAAGATGGACGAATCGTGAATCTGAAAAAGAATGTAGCTGCCGCTGCTTCCTCACAGTTTGAAAACGGAGTGATTACAGCCACTGAATATTTATTGGAAAAAAATGCAGAAACAAAAGCCATGATGGATTTTCAATTGCATAAAATACAACTTCTTAGTGCAAAAATTGATTATCAATATGCCCTCGGAAACCTTATAAATAATTTTAATGATGATATTTAATAGAAATATGATGAAAAACAAATTTTTAATACTGGCAACATTGGTGTTTTTAATTTCTTGTTCCGAAAACGAAAACCAATCAGATGCCTATGGCAACTTTGAAGTCGATGAGGTAATTATTTCTGCCCAGGCCAATGGGTTGTTGTTGCAGCTTGAGGTAGAAGAAGGAGAAAGCCTGGAAAAAGGTTCAATTGTCGGATATATTGATTCGATCAATCTGGTATTGCAAAAAGAACAACTTAGAGAAAGTATAAAAGCCATAAGGTCAAAACTTGATAATTTCGATGCACAAATTGCAGTGCAGGAACAGTTAAAATTAAATGCCATTAAAGAGCAACAAAGGGTTGAACGACTGCTTAAAGAATCGGCTGCCACCGAAAAACAACTTGATGATATCAATGGAAATATTAAGGTTCTGGACAAACAAACAGCTGCAATCCAATCGCAAAAAGCAAGTGTTCTTAATGAAATTGAGGCACTTAAAAAGCAAATGTTGCAGATTGAAGAAAATATCAATAAGTGCCAAATTTTAAATGGTGTAAAAGGAACCGTGCTGACAAAATTTGCCGAAGCTGGTGAAATAACGGCATTTGGTAAGCCATTATATAAAATTGCCGACCTCAGCCAATTACAATTAAAAGTTTATATTAGCGGTAGTCAATTGGCAGAAATAAAATTGGGTGACGAGGTACAGGTTCTTATTGATGAAGGAGAAAAAGGTTTTAGGGAACTTAAAGGCAAGGTAAGCTGGATTTCTTCAAAAGCAGAGTTTACGCCCAAAACCATTCAAACAAAAGAAGAGCGTGTTAATCTTGTTTACGCAATGAAAGTTGATGTTCATAATGACGGAAGTTTAAAAATCGGTATGCCTGGCGAAATCAGGTTTAAACCAAGTACTAACCAATAAAAACATGATTATGAAAAAACCCAGAATTTTCTTATCGTTCTAATGTTACTCCAGGCTATATTGTTCGCATTACCTAATGTTGTTGCACAAAAAGTTAGTGCTGACGATGTTATTGGAACGTGGCTCAATGAAGATGAAGATGCCCACATTCAAGTTACCAAAACCGACAATAAATTTTTCGGAAAAGTTATTTGGATCAAAGATCCGATTGATCCGGAAACCGGACAACCCAAACTCGATAAGGAAAATCCTGACGAAAGCTTAAGAAGCCGCCCACGCTTAGGCCTGGAAATACTCACAAATTTTGTTTTTGATGGTGACGACCGATGGGAAGACGGGAAAATTTATGATCCCAAAAGCGGAAAAACCTATAGTTGTTACATCCAGTTTCTGGATAAAAATAAGCTTAAAATAAGGGGATACATTGGCGTGAGCCTGATTGGAAAAACCACCTATTGGACCCGCGTAGAATAAAATTTTGAAGTTATAGATAACAGATGAGTGAGTTGTCAGTAGTTGTTACAGATTTATGCCGAAAATACGATGAAGTGCTTGCGCTTGATCAGGTAAATGTATCTGTGAAAGGTGGTGAACTGTTCGGATTTATAGGTCCCGATGGAGCAGGCAAAACATCATTGTTCAGAATACTGACAACCCTCTTACTTCCCCATTCAGGTACCGCGACTATCGAAGGCCTGGATGTAGTTAAAGCCTATAAAAAAATAAGAAATATAATCGGTTATATGCCGGGCAGGTTTTCGTTATACCAGGATCTATCGGTTGAAGAAAACCTGACTTTTTTTGCCAGTATATTTAATACCACCCCCAAACAAAACTATCATCTGATAAAAGATATTTACAAGCAGATCGAACCATTTAAGGATCGGCCCGCCGGGAAATTATCGGGTGGTATGAAACAAAAGCTCGCCCTTTCGTGTGCCCTGATACATAAACCAAAAGTATTATTTCTGGATGAACCAACCACGGGTGTTGATGCTGTGTCCAGAAAAGAATTCTGGGAAATGCTGAAAAATCTGCAAAGTTATGGTATCAGCATCATTGTTTCGACACCTTATATGGATGAAGCAGGTTTATGCGATCGGGTTGCACTCATTCAAAAAGGGAAAATATTGGAAATTGATTCGCCTGAAAATATCCGGTTAAAATACCCCTATCATCTGCTTGCCATCAGATCGGATAATATGTACGATATTGTAAATGACCTGAATACAAATCCAAAGGTAATCTCGGCCAACAGGTTTGGAGATCAGGTGCATGTTTCTTACAACAAAACGGAAGTCAGTCCGGCAGAAATTAAAAGTTTTCTTGAACAAAAAAATCACAATATCGAGCATATCGGAAGTATCAAAGCAAATATTGAGGATTGTTTTATGGCACTAATGAATGATTAAAAAATATGATGGCAACAAAAGATATAATCATCTCCGTAAACGAACTGGTGAAAAAGTTTGGACAGTTTGTGGCCAACGATCATCTGAATTTCGAAGTTTATAAGGGCGAAATCTTTGGATTCTTAGGTGCGAATGGTGCCGGGAAAACAACGGCAATCAAAATATTATGCGGACTTTCTGCTCCTACTTCAGGGCAAATAAAGGTGGCCGGATTCGATGTTTATACCGAAACCAACAAAATAAAGCGAAATATTGGTTATATGAGCCAGAAATTTTCGATGTATGAAGATTTGACGGTGGCCGAAAATTTTAGGTTTTATGGCGGAATTTATGGCTTAAACAAAAAACAAATTCAGGATAAGACAAAATTATTATTGTCGCGTTTGCAGCTTTGGGAACAAAGAAATAAAGTCATAAGTGCAATTCCGCTGGGATGGCGGCAAAAACTTGCCTTTTCGGTAGCTATTATGCACGACCCCAAAGTTGTTTTTTTAGATGAGCCGACAGGTGGGGTTGATCCGGTAACCCGCCGACAATTTTGGGAGATGATCTATGAAACTGCTCATAGCGGGATTACCGTGTTTGTAACAACCCATTATATGGATGAAGCGGAGTATTGTGATCGTGTTTCAATTATGGTTGACGGGAAAATAAGTGCACTCGATAGTCCTCAAAAACTGAAAATCGCTTATCATGCTTCGTCCATGGATGAAGTATTTTTAAAATTGGCAAGAAATTAAGGCACATGAAATTATTTATCTCTTTTGTTAAAAAGGAATTTTTTCACATTTTCAGGGATGTTAAAACCTTGCTGATCTTGTTTGGCTTGCCCATTGCGCTGATCCTGATTTTTGGTTTTGTGGTTACCAGCGAAATCCGAAATGCAAAAATTGCAGTACTCGATCATTCAAAAGACGAGCTAACTTCAGAGATTACCAATAAAATTCTATCCTCTGGGTATTTTATTTTATATGAGAATTTAGACGCTGAAAATCAGATTGAAGAAATTTTCAGGAAAGGGGAAGTACGTGAAGTAATTATCTTTGAGCCCGATTTTGCTGCGAATCTGATTAAAAATGGGGTGGCGAATATTCAGATTATCACCGATGCTTCTGATGCCAATACGGCCAATTTGATATTAAGTTATACAAGGGCCATTATCCAGGATTATTCCATGTCGTTAAACAGTACCGCAACAAAAAACATCAGGGTTATACCCGAAACCAGAATGGTATTTAATGAGGAATTAAAAGGGGTTTATATGTTTGTACCCGGAACCATGGCTCTGATATTGATGCTGGTTTCTGCCATGATGACTTCAATTTCAATAGCCCGCGAAAAGGAGATGGGAACCATGGAGGTAATGTTGGTTTCACCATTAAAACCTTTGCAGATCATTTTAGGCAAGGTTACCCCCTATTTTGTGTTATCGTTTATAAATGCCATAACAATCCTGTTACTTGGATTTTTTGTTTTCGGGATGCCTGTTAAAGGGAGTCTTTTGCTGTTAATGGCCGAAAATATGCTATATATTTTAATGGCCCTCTCCATGGGAATCTTAATATCAACAGCAAGTCCAAGCCAGCAGGTGGCCATGTTCATCTCCATGTTTGCTTTATTATTGCCTACAATTTTACTGTCGGGTTTTATTTTCCCGATAGAGAATATGCCGCTTTTACTTCGTGCCATCAGCCATGTTATGCCGGCCCGGTGGTTCATCATTATTCTTAAAAACATCATGATAAAAGGAACGGGATTTATGTTTGTGTGGAAAGAAACCCTGATCCTGATTTCGATGACAATTGTTTTTATCGCATTAAGTGTAAAAAAATTTAAAGTAAGGCTCGAATAAATGAATACAATCCTGCATATAATACGTAAGGAGTTTATACAGATTTTCAGGAACAAAACCATGTTGCCGATCATTTTTTTGTTGCCAGTTTTTCAGTTGTTGGTATTGGTATATGCGGCAACATTTGAAATGAAAAACATTCAAATGGTTGTTGTTGACAATGATTTGTCTTCAAAATCGAGGCAACTGATCGGAAAATTTCAAGGTTCCCCCTTTTTTTTTATTGAACAAACCACTTTTTCAATAAAGGAAGCGGTGGTCTTGTGAAAGAAAAAATCAAAGTAATGCT
>CAYNTB010000206.1:0-2316 GCA_964399905.1 uncultured Bacteroidales bacterium
AGAAAACGCGGGATTTATAAAGTTGTGGTTTATGAAGCAAAACTTCTATTGAAGGGTTCATTTGCCGAACCGGATGTTTCTTTATTGGATAATAAAAATGCCGAATATGACTGGGATGCAGCTTACTTTACCATGGGTGTTTCAGATATGCGGGGGATTAAAAATATGCCGGTATTAATCGTGAATGGTCAAAAACTGGCTGTTGAACCGGGTGTCGTTTATGAAGACTTGTTCCTGTCGGGGATTACCATAAAAACAAAATCTATGGATCTGAAACAAGCCCTGGATTTTGAAATTGAATTGGTGCTGAACGGATCGGAAAATTTATCGGTGGAGCCACTCGGAAAAACTTCCGAAATTTCAATAAAATCGGATTGGGCCCAGCCCAGCTTTTCAGGCGGTTTCCTGCCCCAAAAACGGGAAGTAAGCAGCAATGGTTTTACCGCCGATTGGATGGTGACCCACCTCAACCGAAACTTCCCGCAGCAATGGATCGATCAGAAATACAATATACACGAAGCCAAACTCGGAGTTGAGCTCCTCATCCCTGTCGATCATTACCAAAAATCGATGCGCTCGGTAAAATATGCTATTTTATTTATCGCCCTCAACTTTATCATTTTTATATTCATCGAAATTAAAAGCAAAAAAAGAATTCATCCGTTCCAGTATTCCCTGGTGGCTTTTGCATTGCTTCTGTTTTATGCACTACTTACCTCCATTGGCGAACAGATTGGGTTTAATTTGGCATATCTGATCTCTGCCATTGCCGTTACCCTGCTTATATCCTGGTATGTGTTTTCAATGCTGAAAGGATGGCGCATGTCTGCCTGGGTAACGCTGCTGCAAACGGGCCTGTATCTGTTCCTGTTTGCCATTTTGCAGCTACAGGATTATGCGCTGCTCGCCGGAAGTATCGGGCTGTTTATCATACTGGCCATCATTATGCGGGCCTCGCAGCAGATTAAGTGGTATTCGGAAGGCCAATAAATTGAAAACTTTAATATTAAAATATGAAATTAAAGCTTTTTAATTTGTCCGACCGGATTGCAAATCCGGTCGAGCTGAGGTAAAAGTCAGAGTTTCTTACTTATA
Source organism: uncultured Bacteroidales bacterium (assembly GCA_964399905.1). Taxonomy (GTDB): domain Bacteria; phylum Bacteroidota; class Bacteroidia; order Bacteroidales. The sequence goes on from CAYNTB010000206.1 coordinate 1,096, forward strand.
AAAAGTCCCCGTGTGAAAAATTCGGGGATTTCTTTTTGTTTTTTACCCCATGATAAAATTTGATATTTTAATTCACGATTTCAACAGACAAACACATAAGGATGGCACCGTTAAAAATCTTATCTTTGATTCACTATGAAAAGAATAACCTACATCAGTAAATTAAAGGAAAAATTAAGTTTTACAGAGATTGAGGAGCTCGGTAAAACATTCGAAAAAAATAACCGTGCAAAAAAAATAACCGGAACCCTTATTTATTTTAACAATTTATTTTTTCAGATTATCGAGGGTGATAAAAATGATATCGACAGCCTTTATCATAAAATAAAGCAGGACCGCAGGCATGAAGATGTATTGGCCCTGAAGCTGGAAAATGAAATTAAGGAACGCTATTTCCCGGACTGGTCGATGAAGTTAACCAATCTCGATCAAAAAACAGATGAATTAACATTGCCCGTGAAATTGCTTTTACAGGCCATCATCGACTCACATACGGTTATAGAAAAATATACGCAACCCAGTGTTTTAAAGATTATCAGCAATGGATTAAACCCCCTGATGATTCAGCCAAAAGAAGTTGAACGGATTGTTGTTTTCGGTGATATTTTGTCGTACTCTACTTTGGCCGAGCAATTGAATATTGAAGATGTTTTTCTGCTCATCAATTCATATTTTGAAATTTGTACCCGAATTATTACCCAAAAGGGTGGAGAAGTCAATAAGTTTATCGGGGATGGATTTATGGCTTATTTTAATGCCGATCATGCCGACCTGGCATTGGAAGCCTGTGTTGAGATTCTGGAGGAATTAAATCAGCTGAGAGTCACAGCACCAGCCAATTCACCGCTCTCGCTGCTATATTCAGGATATGGAATTGATAAAGGGATGGTTATCGAAGGGAATATGGGTTCGCAAATTAAAATGGATTATACCATTATCGGGGATGCGGTAAATACGGCCGCTCGTTTGGAAGATCATACAAGGGTGGTTGAGAAGTCAATTGTGCTTTCGGAACTTGTAAAAACAAGTTGTATAAAGCAATGGGACTTTATCCGTCTGGGGCAATTCTATTTGAAAGGACAACGGGTGCATACTGCCGTTTATTCAATAGATCATAAACTGGTAGATAATTTTAAAGACAAAGAAAACCTAACTGCCCGCATCGTGGATTTTGCTAAGAAGTTTAATCCGCCTTCGTCCCAAAATTTCGGGACTTCGGCG
>CAYNTB010000206.1:2416-4883 GCA_964399905.1 uncultured Bacteroidales bacterium
GACGAGAAGGCAGTGGTATAATGTGCTCTAACTTGCTGCGGAATTTTGTTTTCAAAGTTTGCTTTAGGGCTAATGCCAATGATTCCGCCTTCGTCCCAAAATTTCGGGACTTCGGCGGACGAGAAGGCAGTGGTATAATGTGCTCTAACTTGCTGCGGAATTTTGTTTTCAAGGCTTGTTTTGGGGTTCCAATGATTAGGTTATGGTATTTTTGAAGCTATTCTCAAATTGTAAATTTATGATATATTAATCCAAATATGAGAAATGAATATAGTGAAGCCAGAAGTATCCTTGAAGAAAAATACCTATTAATAAATCAGGCAGTTGATTCTGTCAGCGATGCCATTGGAATTTCTGATGCTCAGGGACATCATGTTTTTCAGAATAAGGCATTAACCGATTTATTTGGCTATACAGCTGAAGAACTGGAAGCACTAGGTGGGGTATCAATACTAATTAAAGACCCGGAGATCGCCAAAGAAATTCTTGCCAAAAGTATGAGTGGTAAATCATGGTCGGGCGACTTAGAGATGGTAACCAAAAGTGGACTTGTTTTTAATGCATTCAAACGAATAGACCCAATTAAAGATGGTAATGGAAAAATAAAAGGACTCATCTTTCTGGTAACCGATATCACCGAACGAAAAAAGGCTGAACTACAATTAGTCCAGGCCAATGAAAAATCTGAAAAACAAAGAAAATTGCTTAACGAAGCAGGAATAATAGGAAAAGTTGGTGGATGGGAATTTGATATTGACACTTTAAAACAAACATGGACAGAAGAGACCTATTTAATTCATGAAGTTGATTTTAACTTTGACCCGAATGTTGAAAATGGGATTAGTTTTTATACATCAGATTCGAGACAGATAATTGAAAATGCAGTAAAAAAAGCTATTGAATTTGGTGAATCTTTTGATTTAGAACTTGAAATAATTACCGCTAAGAATAATTTAAGGCATGTTCATGCCATCGGAAAATCAGATTTGAAAAACCGAAGAGTTTATGGATTCTTTCAAGATATTACTGAGCAGAAACTGGCAGAGAAAGAACGTATAAAGCTATCGTCCATAGTGAAGCAATCCACTAATGGTATCGCGATAGCTGATATGAAAGGTAATATAATCTTTGCAAATAAAGCCTGGATTCAAATGCATGATTACGAAACCGAAGAAGAGTTAATCGGTAAACATCTTCGTATTTTTCATACTAAACAACAGCTGGAAAAAGAGGTAGTTCCTTTTAATCAAAAAGTGATGGAGACTGGATTCTACGCTGGCGAAGTTGGGCACATACGTAAAGATGGTTCACATTTTCCAGCCTTTATGAGCTCAAACATGATTAATGATGAAAAAGGAAAACCTTATGCCATAGCAACCATATCCAGGGACATAAGCGAACTTAAGATGGCTGAACTGGCACTTAAAGAAAGTGAATCAAAATTAAAACGATTAAATATAGAAAAAGATAGATTTATCTCAATTCTGGGGCACGATTTAAGAAGTCCGTTTTCTTCTCTTCTTAATTTATCAGAAATTTTATCGGAAAACATTCGTAAACCTGATTTAGATGAAATTGAAAAAGTCGGACATCATATAAATAAATGGATACAAAACTACCTTGATTTATTGGAAGACCTATTGTTATGGGCAAGAATTCAAGATGAGAAAGTGACTTTCGACCTACAAAACTTAAGCCTGAAGTATATTTATGAATATATACATGAAATTCATAAACCAATTGCCGATACAAAAAACATCTCAATTAATTGTTTAATGGCGGAGCACATCAATGTTTTTGCTGACCTTTTTATGCTAAAAACTGTATTGCGGAATCTTGTTTCGAATGCTATAAAATTTACAAAAAGAGGCGGAGCAATTAATATTAAAGCAGAAGAAAATTCAGAAAATGTAATAATATCAATTTCAGACAATGGAGTCGGGATGTCGTCTGATCAGATTGCAAGATTATTCGATATTTCTCAAGTTGTTAAAACGAAAGGTACCGAAAAAGAAAAAGGAACGGGTTTGGGATTATATATTTGCAAAGAATTTGTTGGAAAACATGGCGGCAAAATTTGGGTTGAAAGTAAAGTAGGAACCGGCTCGACTTTTTATTTTACAATCCCTTGTAAAGTTAAATAGAAGAGGGAGTTATTACCAACGAATATTTTATAAAAACACTTACTGACCAATCAAAAACCTTGCGCATAAAAAAAGATTCCAAAATCTGACATCTTGAAACACTTAGTGGATTTTGCTCCTCCTATCATAAAAAGTTGCAACCCAAACTTCTTTGGATCAACGCTACGAGGGTTTTAAACCCTCGTAGCGTTAGCTTAAGATGACAAGGTAAAAAAAATCCCCAACTATAAATAGCGGGGATTTCAGTTTTTGCTCCCCCTATTATAAATAGTAGCAACCAGAACTTAATATTTTGGTGTTGAAAGTCAATAACCAATTCTTCT
>CAYNTB010000207.1:0-3128 GCA_964399905.1 uncultured Bacteroidales bacterium
GGTTTATAATTAATGTCCGTAATTACTTCCACTTCATCGTATAATGAGAGTCCAATAAGTTGTTTAAATTGATCTTTGGCATTCTCCAGATTTACCAAACTATTGTCCATTCCCGATTTACTGGTTGCCAGGTTCAATTCGGCCTGATACAATTCTTCACGAGCGGATAAATCGCCTTCTACCTTTCTTTCAATAATTTCTTTACTCACTTTTTGATTTTCGTATTCTTCGCTGGCAATTTCGTAAGCCATTTGTTTTTGATAAATTGAATAGAATGCCTGGCTCACCAATCGCTCAAGATTGAGCATTTCAAGCGAATAGGCCAGGGTTGCATTTTCCAGGCTCAATTGGTTGCGTTCCAGGTTCATTTTAGTCCGGTTATAGGTGAACAGCGGTTGTGTATATTGCAGATATAGATAGTTGTTATATCCGGTATAATTGCTATTGTTTGATTCTGCATAATTGTCCTGATACCCAAAATCATTTTTAAGCACCAAGGTCCCATCCGAAAATTTTATGGGCTGTGCGATTGTCAAACTACCGTTGGCGCCTTTGGTCTCGGAAGTGTACCATTGAGAGAAATAATCGTTATAAGTATCAGTTTTTGAATAGGTAAATGGAGTGACTTCAAACGAAAACTTAGACTTAAGAGAGGCAAGTTGTGCATTCAGGTATTCTTTATTTTGTTCCATATTGAGCCGAGATTTTTTTATTTCAGGGCTGTTTTCCAAAGCTATTTCCATGGCATTCTCCAAAGTCAGCCTTGTTTGTGCTGATATGATACCTGCTGCTAGAAGTATTAATGTTGCTGATAAGAATATTTTCAACCGATTCATTTTATCTTTATTTTAAATATTTCTTTATGTTTTATTTAATCGTTCTTAACCCATTTAATAGCGTCGGCAATAATGAGTTGTCCAACAGATTTATTCGACAGTTCAACCCTTGCCGATTCGGGGGATATAAAAAATGAGCCCAGGTAATTCCATCCATTTTCCAATTCTTCATCTGCCAGGTTAATTTCTTCAATCCCATCTTCGTGATATACCCTAAAATTATAATCTGATTTTCGATACCTGCGCCCCATGCTAATTTTATCAATGTGAAAGTAAACATCATAAAATGAACTTTCCGATAAATTTGCATGCCATATGGCCATACGGTCTCCTCCTGTATTACTTGTATACCTTGCCGATCTGACATATTTACCATAAAATCCTGAACGCAGAATGGGCCGCCATTCATCAGGCGGATCCCAATATCTGATCCCGACATAATCATTTTCTGATGAAGGTTTATTTTTATCAATTAATGATTTAAGGTAGCTTTTATTCGAATTTTGTATGTATTCAAATCCATCATCCTCATTATCCACAATAAACTCATTAGGCTCTTCAAGGCTCGTGAACATTTCGCAAGTTCTTACATCATCAAAGCCCGGCATTTTTTTTATTTCATCAAACGAATCAAAATCGTAAATAATATTGTTGGGCAGGTTTTCGGAAATATGTGTGTATATATTCATCCTGTTGGGCTCCGTGGCGAAAACAAAGCCAATTTCGCGTGCCGAATTGGCCGGGATGTAAATTTCTTTTGCAAAATCAACCGTTACCTGATTATTATCTTCGCTGAGTTGCTGATTATCCAGGTCAATATTGATCGTGATCAAGCCATCACAATTTTCAGGGTTCGCAATCTTAAACCTAAGTTGGTATTTTGTAAATTCTCCTTCCAGTACTTTATAAGTTTGAACATCTTTTACCAGAAATCCCGGCAGGCTTTTTTGTAGATACCAATTATTTATTTCCTTCGAAATGGTATCCTTAAACATTTCAGTCATTTGATTGTCGAACCAATTGAAGGAAATTGTTTTATGTTCGTTATCCTTAATGAAATAATTCAGAAACTGATTAAATTCAGCGGTTCCATAACGTGCTTCAAGTAACGAAAATAAATTATCGCCTTTTGCCAGAATAACATCATTTAAAGTAATCGCTGCATCATTATCGTCGGTTTGGGCTCTTTCAGATAGACCGTTCAGCATTAATTGCTGAAGTGAATTATTTTTTAGTTCGAGATATATATTTTCATCTTTACTTATACCTTCAAAAAACCATCGTTAAGTGGAGATTGCATTTTCATTCCTTTCTTTAAGATATATACCCAGGGCCAGATCCAGCATTGGCCATTTATCTGATTGTAATTGAGTGATAAATGAATAATAATTCGGGAAGATGGAGAAAGTGTTGCGGTCAACTACATCAAACTGATAATATTCTCTTGAGTTGGCCATAAAATTACCGCGAACAAAACGTTTGAAAATTCTTGATTGAAGTTCTTCGGGAGATATTTCTTCATTATCGCGCTCCATTTGTCGTTCCGATCTGTCGGTTCGCCTTCTGAAATCTGTTTCTTCCATCGTAACCCCTTTTTCCGAATAAAATACGATTTCTGGTTGAACCGCATCGCTGGTTATCGAAAAAGTATGTCTGTCGAGCGAAAAATGCAATGGTACTTCTGCCAGCGAAAACCGCTTAAACGGGTACTCCAGGCCAATATGGCTTTCATACTCATTTTTCAATCCCCGGATTATAGCTGGCAAACTATCGGAAATATTGTTAAAATAGGCCGTATAATAATCGTTCCCTTTAATCGTAAACAGATTGTATGTCACAGCATCTACTTCCAGGCTTTTTTGCTCATAATCACCTATTAACAGGCTTATTTTCGGGAGCGGGTATTCGGGTGCAAAATTATAAGTAGCTGAGCCGGTTTTTTGCATTTCACCTTGTGAAATTGGAAGCAGGCCTTCTTTTGTTTTTACGCATAATTGAAATTCTGTAAAATCGGGATAATATAAAGATGGATCTACGGAAGCATATCCGACACCTGATATTGGATACCATAAGGATTCACTCGTCAGACATACAAAATTAGTATTGATGTAAGCGAATCTTTTTCGTATCCTGAAAATTTCCATTGAAAAATTATCCTGGTAATTTTCCAGATCGGCATCCAGGAAATGTACATTTTCATCTATCTGGCCTTCATAGTTTAGTTCAATGGTGTGTGTGCTTCCTGATAAAACCCCAGATGAAGGAAGTATTTTTAACAATTGCAGCTCCCTG
>CAYNTB010000207.1:3188-4854 GCA_964399905.1 uncultured Bacteroidales bacterium
CAGGCTCGGCATGGATTGCAGGCTGCTGATCGTCAACTAAATAATAAGGTGTCGATCGGATTTTGTGTTCGATTCACAACATGCAATTCGGCCTTTGCTTTTATTGCGGTTTCAATATGTTCTAAATCGATTTTCGATTCTAAAACATAAAGTTTGGGATAATGAACATACTTATTATTCAGGTTTATCATTTGTTTTTTTAACTCAATATTCGAACTTTTAAGTTCAATATATTGCTTTCCCAATAATCCGCCTGTAATAATAAAAACAACTGTAAGAATCATTGGAAAAGAAGTAAATGCTTTAGCCTGGGGTAAACGCTGAATTCTGAAAATGGTAAAAAAGATGAATCCCAAACCTATAAAAAGATACATCCCCCGATGTAAAAGTATTTCCTGAAAATTACCAAATCCACCAATGGTTGAATTAAACATGGGAACCTGATATGCGATATAATCAAATATTTGATAATACTTTGTATTCAGATAAAAAATTGTAAGAGCGATATATCCAAGAATAATAATAAAAGTAATGGCCTGGTTTTTAAACAGGATCATTAAGAGAAAAGCCAAACCCAAAATAAATATCAGGGTTGGCATACTGATTAGTAAGGGGTAATAGAAAAATTCATTAATGCCTTTCGCAGAATCATTGCTGATAAATGAAAATCCGATTCCCATCAACAATATCACAATATTTAATACAAAAAACACAGTCAATATACCCAGTGTTTTTCCCAGGATATACTCCGTATTTGTCATCGATCTTACATAAATAACTTCAACAGTGTCATTTTTTTTATCCTGTTTCAGAAACTCAGAGGCCAGAAATACTGCAACGATGGCCTGGCCCAAATTTAAGATCAGCAGGTTGGTATAAGGCATGGATGCAGGTAAGGCCCTGTAAATCCAGGGAGAACCACTTGCCTGCAAAAATACAGCCAGGTTAAAAATGCCAAGACTCACAATTGTGAGACCCGCAAATATTCTGAAAAACCAACCACGCAAGAGCGTACGCATCTCATATTTAGCAACGGTCCTTAGGGTATGAGTCGAAAACATAATTTTAATTTAGGCTTTATGATTTATAATGTATTCCATAAAATAAACATAAGCATGTTCAAGATTTGGTTCAATTTCAATGGCATTTACAGCTTCAATTTGATCGCCAACCAATTGAACTTCCCAGCCTTCCTCCGAAGGGATGGTCGATATTACAGCATATTTTTCTTTCAGCATATCATATTCAAGTCCGGCAGTCGTTACCTGCCACACATGTCCCCGGGCTTTATTAATCAATTCTTCGGGCGAACCTTTGAATTGAAGCCGCCCTTCATCCAGTAAGGCAAGATCACTGCAAACACTTGATATATCTCCTACAATATGTGTTGAGAGAATAATTATTACATCTTGCTGGCTCAATTCCGACAAAATATTTCTAAACCTGATTCTTTCCTCTGGATCCAATCCTGTAGTTGGTTCGTCAACAACAATAATTTTAGGATCACCGATCAGTGCCTGGGCGATTCCAAGCCTTCTTTTCATTCCACCTGAAAGATTATTGGCCTGCCTTTCGCGCGAATCGAACAAACCAACTTTTTCGAGCCATCCATCAACTTTCTCAAGTCGCAGTCTTTTGCTTTTTATCCCTGAAAGACCAGCCGCAT
>CAYNTB010000208.1:0-2881 GCA_964399905.1 uncultured Bacteroidales bacterium
TCTCCACGGGCTGTTAAATATTTCATGCCTTCAACCGATCAGGCTTACAATGAAGATGGAAGTATAAATTATCAAACAACCGCTCTTCCTAACCCACTCTGGATTGCACAGGAAGATATTGATGATTCTAAATTTACAAGAATACTCACAAACAACACCTTAACTTGGAATACACCCATAAAGAACCTTACTTATACCACAAGGATGAATATTGATTACCATGTGTATAACTACAAACGTTATCGTAATCCTTTAAGAGGTGATGGTGATGGTGAAACCAAAGGTTATGGCTGGCAAGCCAACCAAAATAGGGCCAACTATGTATTTCAAAACATGTTCTCATATGATTTGGAGCTAAATGTTGACCATAAATTTAACTTCAAAGTGATTCAGGAATATCAAAAAAATAATTTGTATTACCTGGAAGCCGATGCCGACAATTTTACAGATGTTGGTTTAACCAACCTTAACTCTGCCGGTAATCCAACTACAGCAAACTCATGGTTTACTGACTGGTCCATAGCTTCATATACGGCCCTTGTACACTATGCGTTTGATGATGCTAAATATGTTGCTGACTTGAGTTTCAGAAGAGAAGGTAGTTCACGTTTTGCTCCGGATAACCGTTGGGGTAATTTTGGTGCCGTAGGTGCTGCCTGGAATTTAGACAGGGAAAGTTTTATTCAAAACTTTAAACCCATTGACATTTTGAAACTAAGAGCTTCTTATGGTTTATCAGGTAATGCCAATATTGGACTTAACCAATATCAATCGCTGTTAAACTACGATTCTGATTATGCTGGTGAAGGTGCCTCTTATCCAGGTACATTCGGTAACAATAACCTATCATGGGAAACCAACTATACCCTCGATATCGGTGTTGATTTTGGATTATTCAACAACAGGGTAAGCGGTTCATTAGGTTATTATCGTCGTGAAACCAAAGACATGCTTTTGGATGTAAACCTTTCATTAACTACCGGTTTTGATTCTCAAACCCGAAACATTGGTAGAATGGAAAACAAAGGTTTCGAATTGGAATTAAATATTGATATTCTACGTTCAAAAGACATGAACTTATCAATTGGAGGTAATTTAGCCACCAATAAAAACGAAGTTCTGGAATTAGCTAAAGACCTTAACGGAGAAGAAATTAATATTACCAGCACAACCAAACGTGTTGAAACCGGACATCCTGTTTATGGATGGTATATGCCAACATGGGCAGGTGTAGATCCTGCAACAGGTAATGAATTGTGGTATGTTGACCCAACGGTAAATGATGAAACCACAACAAATTTCAATAATGCAGCTCAAGTATGGCAGGGTGGAAGTGCTCTTCCTACAATGACAGCTGGTATTAATCTTCATTTCGATTATAAAGGAGCGTTTATTGATGTATTCGGATACTATGCCGGTGGTCATAAAATATATGAAGAATGGCACCGTTATACCAATGGTACAGACGTATATCCAGTGCTTTATTATCAAGGAGTTGATGCTTTGCTTGACAGATGGCAACAACCTGGAGATGTTACTCGTTTCGGTAAATTCGAATATACTGGCCGTCCATGGCAACGTCACTCTAAATTCTTATATGATGGAGATTATTTCCGTTTAAAAGATGTAGTAGTTGGTTATGACTTTGATAGTAAATTTCTTGATGGAATTGGCTTAGGTGGCTTAAGAGTATTTGTTCGTGGCACCAACCTGTTTACATGGGTAAAAGACGAAAATCTGAAATATGACCCAGAAGTAGGTCCTGCCGGAACCACTGGAATGGCAACTCCTCCTATTAAATCAATAATTTTTGGTATTAACGCAAAATTTTAATTAATCATGAAGAAAATAATTTATATAATATCGCGACTGGTAATGGTTTTTCTATTACTTGTTTCAATAAATGCCTGTACAACTGATGATTTAGACCCAGCAACGGAACAAAATAAACCGGTTGAAGGCGGTATTGAATCAGATGCCAACCTTTATGGTATCCTTAAAGGTGCTTTTAGCCGCATGACAGGATCAGGTTATTATGGAAGAGATCTGATTATTACCAATGAAGTAAGAACAGACAATTGTTTTTCAAATGGTAATTCAGGACGTTTTACAACCCAGGCCGGTTTTAATTATGATGCAAACACCGGTTATTTCTGGGACGAAGCTTATGCAGCTATAGCAAGTGCAAATATTATTATTGGTGTTAACGCAGATGAATTAAGTGGTGATGCCGATTATATTGCTCACATGCAGGGAGAAGCTTATGTACTTCGTGCTTTGGCTCATTTCGACCTCTTAAAACAATATGGTCAGCAAAATACAGGCGGAACCCTTGGTGTACCTTATGTTACAGAATTTAAAGGGGAAGACCTTGTACCATCGAGAAATACCATTACTGAATGTGTTAACTTTATTATGTCAGATCTTGATAATGGATTTGCTTTGATGAGCACCGATTATGATTCTTCACCAGAATTTATAAACAAATATGCCGCTAAAGCTATTAAATCAAGTGTTGCTGTTTATTTTGGAATGTGGACCGAAGCTAAAACTGCTGCTGAAGCTGTAATTAACTCAGGTTTATATTCAATTATTCCGGCTTCACAATATGTAAATTCATTTGCTGTAGATGCTCCTCAAAACTCAATTTTTGAATTGGCATTCAATGCAACTGACAACGCCGGAATTAATGGATTGGCTTATATCTACAGAACAACCGGTGGTGGTAGTTATGGAGATGTTCAGGTATTGGACGAAGTAGCCAACTTATATGATGCAGGTGATGTCCGCGCTGGTATTCTGGGTTATGAAGGAATTATGCTCAGAAATATTGGAAAATATCCTGACAACCAGGGTTATGATAATGTTAATGTAATTCGAT
>CAYNTB010000208.1:2891-4834 GCA_964399905.1 uncultured Bacteroidales bacterium
GAAGAAGTAATATTAAACTATGCAGAAGCTCTTCTGGAAACAGGCGGTAATGCTCTGGCACAGGTGAATTTATTAGCTGCACAGCGTGGAATTGCTCCTTACACCACAGTTACTAAACAGATCATCCTCGACGAAAGAAGAAAAGAATTTATCTTCGAAGGAAAACGTTTTGATGATTTGATGAGAACTGAATCTGATATTGTGAAATTCTCACTTCAACAAAATTTCGCAGCTACCATTCCTTACGGCGACCACAGATTGGCATGGCCAATTCCAAAAGCCGAAATGGATGCAAATTCAAATATGGTTCAAAATACCGGATATTAGAATTAATGGCTAATAAGGTATAATGTTTTTGGATATAATTGATATCCAATAATTTAAAGCCCCGCCACCGGCGGGGCTTTTTTTATGTATGAAAATTTTTACAAAAAAAATTTGCCAGACTAAAAATTTGTATTAAATTTGACCACGCGGTTAAACCAAATAGTCAAATATTTTGAATACAATAAATACAGAACTGCTTATTTTGGAATCGGCCAAAAAGTTGTTTATCATAAACGGATTGGAAAAAACAAAAATGCAGCAAATTGCTGATGAAGCCGGGATCAATAAATCATTGCTTCATTATTATTTCCGGACTAAGGATAAACTGTTTGAAGCGGTTCTTGCCGGAATACTTGCAGAAATAGCTCCAATGCTCAAGACTTTTTTTGGTGGAGATACGCCAATTTTTACAAAAATTGAACGATTTGTAGAAACTTATATCAACCTGATTAACAAAAATCCGTTTTTACCTGAATTTGTATTTAATGAACTAAACAGAAATCCGGAGAATTTGGTGAGGGTTATGATTTCAGCAGGTGTTGATCCCGATGCCATTTTACAACAAATTGAGGCTGAAATTGAATCCGGAAGAATAAGAAACATAAACCCCAAACAACTATTAATAAACATACTGGCACTAACCATTTTCCCTTTCCTGGCAAAACCTATTGTTAAAAGGATATTACTGGAAAACGATGAAGCCCTGTTCAATCAATTTATTGAAGAAAGAAAAGCTTTGGTGAGTGAATTCATAATTAATGCAATAACGATCAAATGAAAAAGATATTCATCATTTTTATTTTTAGCTTTCCCGGAATGTTATTTTCGCAGGAACAACAGAACATTAGTTTGCAACAATGTTTGAAAAATGCGGCAATAAACTATCCGCTGGCCGATCAAAAAGAACTATTAAAAACAGCCAATAAATTGGGGCAACAGATTAATCAAACAGCTTTCTATCCAAAATTTGTGTTAAATGGCCAGGTTTCTTATCAATCAGAAGTAACTGCTTTTCCGATACAGTTGCCCAATGTAAACATGCCGCAAATCGACAAGGATTGGTATAAGCTTAATGTTGATATTTCCCAGTTGATATATGATGGCGGTTTGATCAATAAACAACAGGAATTGGATCAGTCGAATACGAACATAGAAATTCAGTCAGTGGAGGTTGAGTTGTATAAGGTTGAAGAATGGGTGAAAACTGCATTTTTTAATATTCTTTTATTAAATGAGAACAAAAAAATAATTGAATTGCTTCAGCATGAGTTGAATGAGAAACTGAAAAGTATTAGCTCGGCAGTTTCAAATGGGGTGATGCAGGCTTCCAACAGAGATAATCTCATGGCTGAACTCATCAAAATAGAACAATCCATTGAAGAAATTGAACTGGGCATTGACATATCCACTCATAGTTTGAGTGTATTAACAGGGATGCCATTAAATTCAGCTGTAATATTTGAACCTCCGCCCATGATGGTAAAACCGGATCATGAAATTAACAGGCCGGAAAACAAACTGTTTGATCTTCAGATGTCAAAAATCGGTGTATTAAAAGAATTAACTGACTTAAAACGAAGACCGGTATTAAAGGGATATGGCCAGCTTGGTTACGG
>CAYNTB010000209.1:0-4830 GCA_964399905.1 uncultured Bacteroidales bacterium
GGGATTTACGGGAAAAACTCTATATGGCTTATACCAACCGTGCCAATCATGATAATGACAAAGACAATAAAGCAATTGTTGCCGAAATTATGAAATTACGCGTTGAAAGGGCTAATTTGCTGGGATATAAAAACCATGCGGCAATCACCCTCGAACCACGTATGGCAGGCACTCCCGAAAAAGCCATTGATCTTCTGATGCAACTCTGGGACGCAGCCTTACCAATTGCAAAAAATGAAGCTAAACAAATGCAGGAAATGATCGACCAGGAAGGTGGTAATTTTAAATTGGCTTCCTGGGATTGGTGGTATTATGCAGAAAAAATCAGAATGGAAAAATATAATCTGGATGAAAATGAAATCCGTCCATATTTCAAACTTGAAAATGTGAGAGATGGTGCTTTCTGGGTTGCAAATCAATTGTATGGCATTACTTTTACCCCAATTGAGAACATTCCGCTTCCCCATCCCGATGTTCAGGCTTTTGAAGTAAAAGAAGCCGACGGGAGTCATTTGGCAGTTTTATACATGGATTTTTTCCCGCGCGAAAGCAAACAACAGGGAGCCTGGTGCGGCGGTTATCAGGATCATTATATCAAAGATGGCAAGGAAATGATGCCGATTGTCACAACGGTTTTTAACCTGACAAAACCGACTGCTGAAACTCCATCCTTATTAAGCCTCGATGAAGCATCAACGATCTTCCATGAATTTGGCCATGCCCTGGATGGAATGTTTTCGAAAACATCTTATCACAGCAATTTTATTGCCTGGGATTTTGTTGAACTTCCTTCGCAAATTATGGAACATTGGGTAACAGAACCTGAGGTTATGAAGCAATATGCAATCAATTACTTGACCGGAGAAGTAATTCCGGAAGCCCTGGTTAAAAAAATGGATGCCGCCAGTAAATTCAATCAGGGGTTTGTAAATGTTGAAGTACTTGCAGCTTCTTTGCTTGACCTGGCTTACCATACCATTGACAAACCCATAGATCTGGATATTGCAAAATTTGAAAAAGATTATCTGAACAGCATTGGGTTAATTCCTGAAATTGAATCGAGATACAGAACAACTTATTTCGGCCATATTATTGGAGGTTATGATGCCGGATATTACAGCTATACCTGGGCTGCAGTTTTAGATAACGATGCTTACGAAGCTTTTAAAGAAAACGGCATATTTGATAAAGCCACTGCTGAAAAATTCAGAAAATGTGTTCTGGAGAAAAATGGTATTGAAAATGCCATGGAGATGTACATTAATTTTAGGGGCAGAGAACCTCAAATTGAACCACTGTTAAAAAACAGGGGCCTCAATTAATGACAGCTTTATACATTTAAAGAAAGGCGGGAAATTCCCGCCTTTTTGTTTTAAAATTTTTCGAATGTCTGATTATTATGAGCTTTCATCATTATCAATTTAAAGAAGATATAAATAATGAGGTCTCATTATAAATTCTCGTGCTTATTCCTTAATTTTAACCCAGAAAACCAATTGTTTAATTAAAAACCCAGCCGTGAAAAAATTGATCATGTTAGTTTGTATTGCAAGCTTCGGATTAGCTGCATGCAACAATCAAAAAGAACAAACCACCGATAATGGCAATCCGTTTTTTTCAGAATTTAACACGCCATTCCAGGTTCCTCCTTTCGACAAAATATTGCCTGAGCACTATATGCCGGCTTTTGAAGAAGGAATGAGACTTGAAAAAGCAGAAATTGAAGCCATTGTTAACAACCCGGATGAGCCTTCTTTTGAAAATACCATTGCTGCTTATTCCGAAACCGGACAATTCCTGAGCAGGGTAAGTTCAGTTTTTGGAGGGCTCAGTAGTGCTAATACCAACGACGAACTTAAGGCCATTGCAAAGCAAGTTTCGCCTTTACGATCTATGCATGGAGATGAAATCAGGTTAAATCCTGTTTTGTTCCAAAGGATTAAAGCCGTTTATGAACAAAAAGATGATTTGGATTTGGATCCGGATCAGCTCTTTTTACTTGAAAACCTTTATGGCAGCTTTGTGCGAAATGGTGCCAATCTTGACGATGCCGCAAAAGAAGAGCTTAAACAAATCAATATGGAAATTTCCGGATTAAGCGTTCAGTTCAGCCAAAATTTATTGGGCGAAACCAATGCTTATCAACTTATCATCGAAGATGAAAAGGATCTGGACGGACTTCCGGAAAATGTAAAAGCTATGGGTGCCGAAGAAGCAAGTCGTGCCGGTATGGAAGGTAAATGGATATTCACGACCCAACGTGCCAGTATGTATCCTTTTTTAACCTATGCCAAAAACCGTGAATTGCGTAAACAAATCTATACCGCTTATACCATGAGGGGCGACAATGATAATGAGCGCGATAATAAAAAAATTGCTTCTGATATTTATAAATTAAGGGTTCGACGCGCCAATTTACTGGGCTATGAAACCCATGCCGACATCATCTTATCTACCCGCATGGCTAAAACTTCAGATCGCGTTTATGACCTGTTGAACCAGGTATGGTGGCCCGCACTGGATCTCGCTAAAAAAGAAGTAAGAGATATGCAGGCAATTGTTGATAAAGAAGGTGGAAACTTTAAAATTGCTGCCTGGGATTGGTGGTATTATGCCGAAAAGGTAAGAACCGCTAAATATAATTTCGAAGACAGCGAAATTCGTCCTTACTTCACCCGACAAAATGTTCAGGATGCAATTTTCTATGTAGCCAATCAGCTTTATGGAATCACATTCACCGAAATTAAAGATATTCCAAAACCTCATCCGGATGCTTTTGCATTTGAAGTTAAAGAAGCCGATGGCAGCCATTTAGGGGTATTGTACCAGGACTTTCATCCTCGTGCCAGTAAAAACGGTGGTGCATGGTGCGGCGGTTACCGACGATACCAGATTATTAATGATGAACCAATCGCTCCTGTTATTACAATGGTTACCAATGTTGCAGCACCGGTTGGAAATCAACCTGCATTATTAAGCATTGATGATGTTACGACTGTTTTTCATGAATTTGGACATGCGCTTGACGGACTGTTTTCTAACGTTCGCTATCAAACAACATTCCGGTCAACTGACTTTACAGAACTTCCATCACAAATCATGGAGCATTGGGCCATGGAACCTGACGTATTAAGGGTTTATGCCAAACATTATGAAACAGGCGAAGTGATTCCTGATGAATTGATTGAAAAAATTCAAAACGCCAGTTTGTTTAATCAGGGCTTCATTACCGTTGAATTTGTGGCCGCTGCATTGATTGATATGGAATACCATACCCAAACCGTAGAACAGGATTTAGATATCAGGGCTTTTGAAAATGAATACTTCAAAAAAATGAAACTGATTCCTGAAATAGCTCCGAGGTACCGAACCACCTATTTTTCACATATCATCGGTGGATATTCTGCCGGATATTACAGCTATTTATGGTCGGGTGTATTAGACAATGATGCTTTTGAAGCATTTAAAGAAACCACTTTATTCGACCAGGAAACAGCTCAAAAATTCAGAACAGAGGTTCTTGAGCCTAATGGCTTAAAAGATCCGGACGAAATGTATGTTAATTTCCGCGGACGGGAACCCATTATTGAACCATTGCTCAGAAGCAGGGGATTGATAAAATAACTGAAATGAATACAAAGAAAAAGGAGCCAAAATGGCTCCTTTTTTTTGATTACCGCTTAAAAATAACGGGAATGGCAAAAGCACTTCTTACATTTTGACCATTTATTTTACCTGGATCCCATTTTGCCAGTTTAATAAGTCTGATGGCTTCTTGAATAAACGATTCATCATTCCCCTTTATCACCCTAATTCGACTTGCCGAACTATCACGCTCCACAATAAATGATAATAAAATAATTACTTGTTTTATACTGTCATTAATGTTTACCGGGAATTTCAAATTCTCTTCAAAGAAATTTACTCTTGCATAGTCCCCACCATGAAAACCAGCCTGAATGTCCGGTATGATATAAACTGAATCTATATTAATTAAAAGCCCTTCGGATTTTAAGATTGTATCTGTAATTTGAATTTGGGTTTTTTCTGAATCATTAATTGCAAATTTATTTCTACTACGGCAAGAAACAATAAGGATAACTGAGATCACAAATATAATCATGTAAAATAAAATTTTCATTCCTATAAGTTTATTACTCATAATGAAGGTTTTTTATCGGATTTTTATTTGCCTCTCCATATACCAGTACAATTGTAATCATAATTATTAAGGTTTGTACACATAGAAAAACACTCAAAAACATAAGTGGCGATAATGAAATATGATAAGCGTAATTATTAAGCCAACCTAAAAGATAATTCCATGAAACAGCAGCCGCAATAATAAATGCTATGCTTATAACAATAAAAGTTTCTTTAATGTACATTTTAATAATATCATTCGTTCCTGCACCATAAACTTTTCGTAAAGTGATGTTCTTTTTTTTCCTTGAAATTGAATATAATATCATCCCAATTATTACAAGAAGTGAAATTAAAATTGAAATGATTGCAAAAATGTAACTAAAGTAATTCACCAAATCTTTGAATGATTTGTATTTAGTGAAATAGGGTTGAGCTTTCACCTTGCTTTCTAGCTTTTCAAAAAAACGAGAAGTAAATCCCTCAGAAGGTTTTATCATTTCTGCAGAAGTGAATAACTCCTCAATTTCACTGATTGCGTTTTCCATTTCCATTGAAAGCATAGATTAACTGAACTTTTTTATTGTTATCTTTCAATTGTTTTGCAATCTCATTTAATGATTTGCCCATTATTTTTAATCTGCCCCCTCCCTAGGAAAACTGAGAAGTAAGTCTCGATAATATTCG
>CAYNTB010000210.1:0-365 GCA_964399905.1 uncultured Bacteroidales bacterium
CTTTCTAAAAATATCGGTCCTGGTTTGCAGCAACAGTGTGGTATAGCCACCATACGAAGCACCTATACAACCTACATTTGCAGCATCAGCAGTTGGGTGCGCCTTCAGGAATTTTTTGGTTCCGTCAATGATATCATCGATGGCATCAAAGCCCCAGCCATTTACATGCAAGGCTGAAAAATCCTGTCCGAAACCTGTTGCCCCACTGGGTTCAAGCAGGTAAACAATATATCCGTTGGCAGCCCAGTTATTTAGTGGGTAACGCCCCCCAAATGAACGTTCAACAGGCGAAGTTCCGCCATAATAGTTTACAATTAAAGGGTAGGTTTTTGATGCGTCATAATCGGGCGGATAATAAACCCTGC
>CAYNTB010000210.1:436-4814 GCA_964399905.1 uncultured Bacteroidales bacterium
AATTTAATTTGGGCGAAACGTTCCTTTTCAGGGAATAATAACAAACTGCTTGTGGCTTTATTCAAATCGAGTTCAAAAAGTTTCTGTGGAGTAGAAATGCTGGTTCCCGTATAAACAGCCTGAGCTTTATCTCGCGCGAAATCTATATTATTCAGTACATCAACCTGTAATGGAATATTTTCAAATTTCTTCGACTTCAGATTATATTTGTACAATTTCACATAATCCCTTTCGCCAACCGACAAATAAATTTCATTTTCTTGGATCCAGTAAGCAGAATTTACCGAAGGGTCAAAATATTTTGTAATTGCTTCCACCTTTTTGGTGTTCAGGTCAAACAAATAAAGCTGTCCGTCATAACTATTCGGAATCCTTCCCTCACTAACATTTACGCCAAGTTCACCAAAAGTTTCAGGACTTCCCTGAACCAACAACTTGCTTCCATCCGGTGAATAGGTGCAATAGCCGTCGTACAATTTATCCGTCCAAACCGTATTCAATTCCATGGTTTTCATATTCATTTCGTAAAGGGTTTGCTTGCTGAATGGAACTTCAGTATAGTCCATTCGCGAAACCGAAAATAAAATTTTAGAACCATCAGATTTAATATCATGTAAACTGGCTGTTTGATTTCCTGCCGTAAGCTGCGTAATATTTCCTGTTTTTACATCAATTTTATGCAAAAATGAACGGCCCCTGAAATACGGCAAACGATCGTCCGAACCGAAAACACGTTTTAAATCGCCCGGCTTTTCGGCTTCAACATAAACTGAAAAAATGATAAAATCCTCTGTTGGCGACCATGTAATTCCGGAAATACTTTTAATATCCTGTGCGATGGATGTCTCAGTGGAGCTTTTTAAGTCGTAAACAAACAATTCTGATTTTCCATCAAAACTCAGGGTATAACTTAAACGATCGGTTTGGGGCAACCAGGCCAGGTTCGATACATCCTCATTCCTCAGTAGCGTAACATTTGCTTTTGTTTCCAGGTCAATTAGCTCGCTATATCTTTTGGTTTTCCCGCTTCCATTCATCACCTCTGCATGGCTGATTAACACATATTTTCCTGAAGGAGAGATTTTGGCAGAAGCAACTGATTTCCCTTCCAATACATCTTGAATATTAAAAAACCGTTCCGGGTTCAAACTGCTTTGGGCCATACAATCTTTAAAATCATCCGAATATTCAAATGCTGTTTTTAGTTTTAATTCAGAACCTCCACAAATTGCCTTAATAGCTATTTCATGGTTTCCCCTGTTTAATTCCAGATCGATCTTGAGACTTTCAAAATCAGCATTCTTTTTAGCTTTAATCATTTGCCCATCCAGATAAACCTCACAAAGTGCATTTACACTTAAATTCAGGCTTCCGGTGGTCCATCTGTTGACTGATATATAACTTTTTGCTGCCACGAGCTCATTCTCATGTACTCCATTTAAAGCAAGATCATCATCATTTAATTCAATGGTCTTCCAAATCAAGGCCTTACTATTCAGATCAATTTGTGTATGATCCAATAGATCAGCTTCATTAAATGTTTTACCGTCAACATTTTTTACTTCTGCAAAAGCAGGCATATTCATCTTTTGAGGATTGCTTAGCAGCCACTTATTAATTTCAACATTATGCTGGCCAAAGCACAATTGTGCTGAAATAGCCAGGATCAGTATTAAACTAAATTTTTTCATTTTAAAGTTATTTAATGATGATTGATTGTATTTTATATCAGAACTAACAAAGTTAAATATTAATCTGTTGAATAAAATTTTCTTGTTGGAAAAATGCCAATCCGGCTTGCCCGCTTAAACGAATTTTTTTTAAATCATTAAATTTATCATAGGGTGCATCCCATATTCAGCATCTTAAAATATTAAACCATATGGCCTAAAGCCTGAACCTAATTAATTTTAGCTTAATTATGAGAACAAAAATTACCATCATTTTATTTTTTTTAATGCCTGGCCTGATGGCCCAGGAACATATTAAACCCAAAATTTGCTTTACTAAATCAGAGCAAATATTTGAGCAGAAATCAACCTTCCAGGTAAAACTGGCTGATCTGGATGGAGATGGTGACCTGGATGCCGTTACGGCCAATATGCATGAAAACAAGGGGCAGGTTTTGCTCAACGATGGTAATGGGAACTTTACCGATTCCGGGCAGGAATTAACAGACAAGGGCCATGGGGTCAGTTTGGGCGATGTTGATGGAGATGGCGATGATGACATTATTATGACCTGTGCCAATTTCGACCGTAAAACAAAAATATATTTCAATGATGGCAAAGCTCATTTTACCGAATCGGAACAAGACATGGGCGATTTTGAATTTTCGGGCAATTGTGCAGATATGATTGATATAGATTGTGATTCCGACCTGGATTATATCGTTGATTATTATTTACACCCATATGGTATTTTTTTAAATGACGGTAAGGGTCGTTTTAGCAAATCAGAAAAAGACTTTCCGGCCGGACAAGTTCTGATTTATGGTTATTTAAACGACGATGATTATATCGACCTCTTTATTAAAATTCCTGATCAGGGATACCAGGTCAGGCTGAATGATGGCAGCGGTAATTTTAGCTCTATCTGGGAATTTACCGATACTTCATCAACTGCGGGATATTACAGCGTGGCCATAGCCGATTTTGATTCTGACGGAGATCAGGATGCCTTTATTTGCAATGGAGACAACAAGACTTCTACAGAATCGAAATTTTTTACGAATGACGTGCAAGGTAAATTTTTTGATACTTGTAAACTATTTTCCAAAACCAAATGGGCCTGGACAAATGTAAGCGACCTAAACAATGAGGGCCAATTGGATATTTTTATCTCCAATTTTTTTCAAGCCAACGAGATCTGGCTCGGTGACGGAAAGGGTAATTTTACAGATTCGGGATTGCGTTTAAGTGGGGAAGCAGGAACCCGTGGATTCTCACTCGGAGATCTGGATAATGACGATGATCTGGATGCCTTTATTGGAAATTTCGTTGGCGGAGCCAATGAAATTTGGTTTAATTGTTTAACTCATTAAAACGGGTTTTCATAACTATCTGTGAACTTAGATACAAATGTTTCCCTTCCCCTCATCATCTTATGAGGGTAAGGATCCAAAAATATGTAACAATTTTAAAAAATATTTGTCTTTTACTTAGGGATGATCCATAGGTTCATCCCTTCTTATTTTTAAATATTTTGATTAAAATTGACCATGATGCGTACAAAATTATTATTGACTTTTTTAGTGATAAGCACATTCATTTGCGCTCAACAGGCTGATTATCTTCACCCTCATTATGAGCTGACAATTGAATTAAAGCCTGAAGATCGGGAAATTACAGTGAAAGGATCTTTAACATTTAACAGAACTGAACTTCCTGAATCTTTGTACTTTTATTTGGACAAAGGAATGCAAATCAGAAATTTCTCGGTTAACAACAAGCAGGGTTTTGACCTGGATACCACAAAATCGGATATCCGTTATATGCCCAATGCTTTTAGAATCCATCCACATCTTAATCAAACCGACACCGATGCCCCAATAATTGAAATTAAATTTGAATATCAGGGGATTCTCAGCGAGCTACCACTCTACTTTGCAAATGTCATTGGCCGCGATTGGACAGAAATCGGGAATTATTATCCCTGGTTCCCTTATTGCACCCAGCTGAAACAATTTACTTACAACCTAAACATAAATCTTGACCCTGAATACCAGATTGCGGCCATTGGAAAAATTATTAGAAAAAATGCTGAATGGTTGATCATCCGTGATACACCAACCAACGATATCATCATTTGTGCATCAAAAAATATGCAGAAAAGTTATGCAAGTACTCATGGCAACAATATATCAATCTATCATTTTAATTTAGATAAAAGCATATTGGATAAGATGCACGCAGACTTTAACCACATTACAAATCTTTATAATAATTGGTTTGGACAAAAACCAATCGATGTTTGTGTGGTGCTTTCCCCAAGAAAATCAGGTGGAGGCTATGCGCGACTTGGTGGTGTTGTTCTCGGAGATTTCGATCCGGAAGTTTATCTGTCAAACAACGAAGGGTATCAGCGGTATTTTGCACATGAATTTGCCCATTTGTGGTGGTATAAAGCAGAAACAAATACATGGCAGGATTGGCTGAACGAGGGACTGGCCGAATACAGTGCGATGATAATGATCAGGGATATGTTCGGAGAAGCATCCTTTTACAAAAGAATGGATAAAAAAATAATTTCGATCAAAGACACACCGCCAATTTGGGGGCTCGATCGAAATAATCTGAAAGGGGAATTATCACAGGAACATATCACAGCAGTTCTTTACGATAAAGGGCCTGTTTTGTTGTATGAGCTTGAAAATAGA
>CAYNTB010000211.1:0-4800 GCA_964399905.1 uncultured Bacteroidales bacterium
TCTTACTTTAGATGAATTATTCGATTTGTTTATACCAATAACAGATGCAACTAATGGAGAAGTGTATGATATAACTTCGCCTTTTGATGAGATATTGGATTATATATCAACTGCTGTTTCGAACACTTACATTGTACAGTACGAATCGAATATTGAGACTTGGGACGACAGTGGTATTTTGGCAGAAGTATTTGTAAACTATGCTAAAAAGCAAGATTCGGATACCATTCGTTATTATCCTGGTGGTGCCCCAATTGTAATTCCTACAAACGACATCTTCGATCTTCAGATTAAAGCATGGGAGGTAGGAACATCCTTTAATATTAAAGTACGCATTGTCGATAATTTCGAGCCATTTATTCGGTCGGTTAAACTTTACTACCGAACAGTGGGAAGCGAAACATACGATGTGTCGTTTATGACCAATAGTAGTGGCGAATTCTACATGGGCAATATTCCAAGTAGTTTTGCTGTTGCGCCTGGTGTGGAGTTTTATTTTCAGGTTACCGATGGCAACAGTACTGTAACTAGTCCTTCGGTTGATCCGCTTAAAAACCCATACCAGATTGCAATTCTACCAAACGAAATGCCGGTATTAAGCTATCAGGCTCCCGACTATTATGTAGAGGGCGACTCGATATTGTTAACAGCCACTATCGAAGATAATACCAACGAGTTAGATACTGTGATACTCTATTACAGACGCGTTGGGCAGTTAATTTATAAGTCGATTGCTATGATTAAAACGGCTGGTAATGTTTATCAAGGTGCTGTTCCGGCAGACTTTACGCAATCGTCAACAATAGAGTATTACATAAAAGCTACCGACGATTTTAACGTAAGTCGCTATAATGGCTTGCCTGATTTCCCGAATAAAATTAAGGAATTTAGTCAGGTGTCTATTAATGATATAACTGCCTGATTTGCTGTGTGGAGAATGGGGGAATCGAACCCCCGACCTTTTGACTGCCAGTCAAACGCTCTAGCCAACTGAGCTAATGCCCCCTTTGATCGCCGAAGCTTTATGCGAAGGCGATGATAATCCTCGCAAAATCCTCAGCTTTGAGGCTGCAAATATAAAAAATTTCTTCATCTGCAAAGCCTTAACTCCAAACAAAAATTCAATTCGAAAAAAGCAAAAGATTTATCGTGTTTGTCAATTTACCAGTTTTTTATCTAAATATATGTTAATGATCAAATGTAAAGAGGCTAAAGGACGACATTCTTAGATAGGACGCTTTTCCTTTTTTTATCGACCTACACATTTCTCAATTTTTTCAAGAAGTTCTGTTTTGTTTATAGGCTTCTTGATATAATCATTACAACCGGCTTCAATTGATTTTTCCTGATCACCACTTAATGCGAAAGCGGTTTGAGCAATGATCACTACCTCTTTGTTAAATTCACGAATCTTTCTTGTTGCTTCATATCCGTTGTTACCAGGCATTTGAATATCCATGAGTATCACATCAATATCAGGATTCTTCTGGCACAGTTCAATGGCTTCAATTCCACTATTCGTTTGTATTATTTCCGTGCTAATATCCTTTACTAAGATGGAGAGAAGATTCGCTGCCGTTTCATCATCTTCAGCAATCAGAATTTTTAGTCCTGAAATTTCGGGATTGATATGAGATTTTGATTTTGGCAAGGTAATATTTTCCATGTTTTCAGCAAGCCTGCTTTCCTTTGTAAAAGGAATGGTGAAATAAAATTGCGAACCCACTCCCACTTCAGATTCTACCCATATTTTACCTCCAAGCATTTCTACATAAGCTTTTGAAATGGATAAACCCAAACCAGATCCTTCAGTAAAAATGGCATCACTGCTATCGTTACGAATAAAGCGATCGAAAATGGCGTTTAATTGATCTTTTGGAATTCCATTACCCGTATCCTTTACGAAGAATTGCAGCTCATCTCCTTTTTTCTGATAGCCAAAGTCAATACTTCCGTGCTGCGTGTATTTTATGGCATTTTTAATAAGATTGGTAAGTATAGAGTATATCTTCTCCTTATCACTTAGAATTATTGCATTTGTAAGGGATGAACGACTTAGGAATAGTTGTAAATCCTTTTTCTTTGCTTCCTCATTAAAGAAAGTGAAGAGCTCTTCGTTTAAATGATTTATGTCAAACTCAGAAACTGAAACCTTCATCTGACCGGATTCAATTTTTGAAATATCAATTAAATCGTTCACTGTACTAAGCAAGCGCTGACCACTATTTTCAATAACCTGAATGTACTTTTTTCTTTCAGGGCCGGTGAGTTTTGGTTCTTTTAAAAGATCCGTAAATCCTAAGATGCCATTCATGGGGGTACGGATTTCGTGGCTCATATTGGCCAGGAATGCTGATTTTAACCGATCAGCTTCCTGTGCTTTTCCTAAAGCATGTTTTAAATCCTCCACCACTTTTTTCCGTTCTATAGCCAAACTAATTTGAGGAGCTACATATTCCAGTACTCTTAAATCATCTTCACCTAATCTTTTTTCACCTTCGTAATTCTGAATCACAATGGCCCCAATCACTTTTTCTAAGCTAAATAAAGGAACCCCTATCCAAACATCTGACGGGGGTCCAACAAGATCAATGGTTCCACTTTTTACGAGTTCCTGAAAATCGTCCTGATTAATAAACATCGACTTTCGGGTTTTAATAACATGTCCTGTCATTGTCCTTTTAGCGGGGAATTCGGTGATATCTGTATCCAGCTTATCTGCAATATAGGGTGTCGATATCATTTCTGATTGCTCATCATATAATGCGATATAAAAATTGTTTGTCTCAACAATTTTACTCAGTTCAATAAAAATATGGTGGAAGAATTCTTCCAGATTATTTGTTGTAAGAATCTTGTTTGAAATAGCAACCAAAATATCCTTTATTTTCTCTAGTTTGTTTCGCTCGGTAATGTCTGCAAATGATCCAACTATTGAAATAGTTTTTCCGTCCTTAACAACAGGTGCTTCGTGAGCTTCAACGAGCACTTTTTTACCGTTTTTGTGAACAAATTCTATTTGGTAGGCTTCTTGCTTTTTACCTGTTTCGATTGCTTTTAAGGTATTTAAATATGCTTCTTCATTAATAGGATTATCAGATATTAAGCTTGTCCATTTTACTTTTAATTCTTCAGGAGTGTAGCCGAGAACATTTACAACGTGCGGACTCATATAATGAACAACATGATCTAAATCATGAGCATAATGAACAATGGTACTGTTTTCAAAAATTTGCCTGATTTTTTCTTCACTTTCTTCGGCTTTTTCTTTGGCTTTCCGAAGTGCTAATTCCATTTTTTTGCGTTCGGTAATTACTTCTGTATACACAATAAAACCGCCGATACTATTATCATTTTCATACCAGGGTCTGCATTCCCATCTTGTCCATTCTACGGTTCCATCATCTTTATAGTATGGATCGTCATCAGCACTCAAAATTTCACCCAATAATGCTCTTTTATGAGCATCTCTCCATTTTTGCGGTAAATCCGGAAATACATCGTAATGATGTTTTCCAATAATATCTTTTTCTTTAACCTTATAATCTTCCAAATACTTTACACTTACATTAATGTATCTGAAGTTTTTATCATGAACCGCAACCGCAGAGCGCTTATGCTCAATGATATACTTCATTAAATTGTGCGAATGTTTTAAAGCTTTTTCACTTTCTTCAGCTTTTTCTTTGGCTTTTATGAGTTCTAATTCATTTTTTTTCCGTTCACTTAAGTCTAAATTTGTTCCACTTACTCTAATTGGTTTATTGTTTTCATCGAATGTTATAAATCCTCGAGATAAAACAGGGACATAGTGCCCTTTTTTATGCTTCAAGCGAAATTCAACCGCATAACTTTCTTGTCCATTCTTTAATGCGCCATTAAAAATTTTGTCAACTTCTGGCTTGTCATCAGGATGCATAAGTGTTTCCCAAAGGGATGAATCTGAAGGGATTTCATTTGGATTATACCCAATCTGTTGCCACCATTGTGATGAATAAAATAATTCATCTTTAATTAAATCCCAATCCCAAGGAGCATCATTTGAACCTTTTATTACAAGATTCAATCTAGCCTCACTTTCTTTTATATTCTTATAGGCCTCTTTAAGTTCTTCTTCGCTGGCTTCTAACTGCTGGTTTGCTGTTTTTAGTTGTTGTTCATTTGCCCGTAATTGTTGATTTGAAGCTAAAAGTTGCTGTTCGCTCGCACTTAACTGCTGGTTTGCAGCTTTGAGTTGTTGTTCATTTGCCTGAAGTTGTTGATTTGAAGCTAAAAGTTGCTGTTCGCTGGCACTTAACTGTTGGTTTGCAGCTTTGAGTTGCTGTTCATTTGCCTTAAGTTGTTGATTTGCAGCCCGAAGTTGTTGTTCATTCGCTCGTAATTGTTGATTTGCAGCCCTGAGTTGTTGTTCATTTGCAACTAATTGTTGATTCAGGGCTTTCAAATTATCTTCTGCTTTTTTCTGTATGGTAATGTCAGTAATCACCCCTGTAATTTTTATGGGATTTCCTTGAGCATCCCTTTCTGCTTCAGCTACGGAGTGGATCGTTTTCCGAATTCCTTTGTCGTATGTTATAATGTCAAATACCAGATCGTATTTTTTATTGTGCTCCAATAGGTCGAGTAAGGCCTGATGAACACGCTCTCTTTCAGGGATACAGCCTTCTACGATCTCGGTAGAGAAATTATCCATATTCAAATCATAGCCATAAATTCTTTTTGCTTCATCCGACGCCCAAAAATTTGATGAAGCCGGATCGTATTCCCAATTCCCGACATGACCGAGCGCCTGGGCTTTTT
>CAYNTB010000212.1:0-4759 GCA_964399905.1 uncultured Bacteroidales bacterium
GTCGAAGTTTTTAACAGATTGCCAAATGCTGTGTTGTGTCACCATTCCTTTCTCGCCCAGCGATCCGTCTTCGGTAGTCACCAAAACTTTTCCGAAGGCTTCAAATTCATTCACCAGGTGAATATCTTTTGAACTTCTGGCTCCCAAAAGAAAAACCACTTCGGTTCCGGATAGTTTTAAGTTTTTTGCCAATAATAAAAGCGGGGCAACTCCGGATCCTCCTCCGATCAGCAATGCTTTCCCGTTTATTGTTATAGAAAAAGAATTCCCCAGCGGATAAATGATATTTACATTTTCGCCTTTGATAAGTTTACTGAGCAGATTGGTGCCTTTGCCAATATTCTTTATAAAAAAACTGATGGTATTCAACTCAGGGTCAAAGTCATAAATAGATAGCGGCCTTCTGAGAAAAACGTCTGAGGTCTTATCGATACGCACTTCGGCAAAATTTCCTGCTTGAATATTTTCGGGAATAACAGGCAGGTTCAGCTCCAGAATATAGGTGTCATCATTCAGGGTTCGAATTCGATTTACACTGCAATCCTGTATTTTTTTCATTCTTTGGTGATTAAATGATAAAGTTAAAAAAATCCGTCGCAGGGACGGATTTAAATTTATTCTTCATTCTTTTCAGTCTTTGCTTCAGGCGATTTTAGATTTGCTTCACTTTCTTCCGTTTTCTCTTCTTCTTCCTTAAAGTCAAGCATTTTTTTCTCTGCCAGCAAATTATACCATTGAATTATTTTTTTGATATCCGAAACATAAACCCGCTCTTTGTCATAATCCGGAACGGCTTCTTCAAAAACAGTCTTTAATTTGGCGTTGTCAGATTTATGATCGATACTGGCTTTGCCGTCATTTTTTTCATAAAAGCTTTTTAAAACATCTTTTAGGGGCATGTCTTCATCTTCGGTAAACACACTGATTTCTTCCAAAGAACTAATGCGCTCATTTGAAAAGGCGGTGAACCGTTTCTGATCGATGATTGATTCAACGATGATCCCGTTTTTTGTTCGTGAAACCACTTTATATAAGCCTGGTTTGCCTGCTATCGATAAAATTTCGCTAAAATCCATACTTAAAAATTTGTGCAAAAATAGCAATTATTATCTTATACCATTCAATTTTTCCAATCTTGTTGCGAATTTATAGTGAGTTCAAAAAACCCAATGATGAATATTATAGTGTGTGATAAAACAGACAAACATGATTAATTAATAGATAAACAAATTAAAAAAATTTAGATGTATTAAAACATTTATCGTAATTTAGACATTCAACTTTTTAGATATGTAAATTAAATTTTAATCTGATGAAGCACCGAATAATTTTAAGAATTTCAACGATCTTACTTCTAATATGTTTTACGGTCGGAAATTCACTTTTTAGTCAAACAATTACCAAACCTGATGAATATCTTGGATTTAAACCGGGTGCGGATTTCCATTTGGCGAATTATGAACAGGCTATTGGATATTTCGAAAAAATAGCCGGACAAACCAAACGGATGCAAATCTTTGATATGGGAGAAACATCTGAAGGCCGAAGGATGAAATATGCTATTATTTCTTCTGAAGACAATATGGCGAATTTGGAGAAATACCGAAAAATTAATGAAAAACTTACGCTGGCAAGAGGTGTTAGTCAGGAAGAAGCTGAAAAGTTAGCTGAGGAAGGCAAGGCCATTGTTTGGATTGATTGCGGTTTACATGCCACTGAAGCTTCACCTGCACAACATGCCATTCAATTGGCATACGATATTGTTACAGGTGAAGACCGCGAAACAAAGCTGATCAGGGAAAATGTAATTTTTCTTCTGGTTTTTGCCAACCCCGATGGATTGACCATGGTTGCGGACTGGTATATGCAAAATGCGGGTACCAAATATGAAAAGGCCAATTTGCCTGAATTGTACATGAAATATTCCGGCCATGATAATAACCGTGATTCATATATCGCAAACCTGACCGAAATTCAAAATATGAATCGTACAACATGCCAGGTTTGGTATCCTGAGATTTTATATAATTTGCACGAAAGGGCACCATTCCCAGCCCGGATTTGGTTACCTCCTGAATCAGAACCCATGAATCCAAACGTTCATCCGATCATCGTGAGATGGAAGAATTTAATTGGAGGAGCCATGGGAAAAGGTTTTGCTGAAGCCGACCAACCGGGTGCAATCTCAAGGGTTACTTTTGATAGCTGGTATCCCGGCTACGTTACTCAATTCGTTGACGGACATAATATCCCCTCGATACTCACCGAAACTGCCAACTTTGGCTTAGCAACCCCTAACTTTTACACCTTGCAGGATTTTCCGGAAGCTTACCGTGATTTAACACCGGGTGTATTTTATCCCAACCCATGGCCGGGCGGATGGTGGCGATTAGGTGATGCGGTTGCATATAATTTAACAGCCTCTAAAGCCGTGCTTGGAACGGGTGCAAAATACCGATATGAATTTTTGTTCAACAAATGGAAAATGGCAACTGATGTCATCAGTAAATTCAGTAATGAACCTCCATACGGATGGATTATTCCTGCCGAACAGGCTGATGAACATTCGACCGTATTGATGCTAAACCGATTTATTTTAAATGGAATTGAAATTTATGCTGCAGATCAAGATTTTGAGCATAACGGCATTAAATATAAAAAAGGGGATTATATTATTCCGACGGCACAACCTTTTGGATATTTTGTAAAGAATATTATGGAACGACAAAATTATCCTGATTTGAAAAAATATACCCATCTATGGCAGGGAGTTGTTGGTACCGTTAAAACAACAAAAGATCCAATCCGCTCTTATGATGCCGCAGGCTGGACTTTACCGCTTCAAATGGGAGTCAAGTACAAGGCTATGAGCCAACCCCTTGAAGTGTCAAAAACCAAAATTAAAGAAGCGTTTGCTTCAGAAGGCGGTATTTCGCAAAGTGGAACTCAATATATCCTTTCAAGGGCAGATAACGGAAACTTTATCACCGTGAACCAAATATTAAAATCAGGTGGTAAAGTAAGCTATGCGAAAAAAGAATTTAGCCTGAGGGGAACAAATTATCAGGCTGGAACATTTGTGGTGGACGCCAATTCGATAAACAGTAAAACCTTGAATGAAATTGTTAAATCGACCCATGCAAAAATGGTGGCCGGTAAAGTTCCGGTCGAAACCGTTCCTTATAAAAATGCAAGGGTGGCTTTATATAAAAGCTGGAGGGCCAGTATGGATGCAGGTTGGATTACCATGATCCTTGACCGGTATGAATTTCCCTATAAATCTATTGTTGATGCCGAAATAATAGCCGGTGAGTTAAATGATCGCTATGATGTTCTAATTTTGCCAGATATGCGAGCCAATACGATTGTTGAAGGCAATAGTTTAATGTCAACTTTACCGGATTATGTGGGAGGTATCACAGATGAAGGAGTGGATAATTTAAAGAAATTTGTGAAGAATGGCGGCGTCATTGTTTGCAATAGCAGTTCTTCTGAATTTGCAATCAAAGAATTTGATTTGCCATTGATTAGTGCGGTAAAAGATGTTAAACCAAATGAGTATAATTGTCCGGGCTCCATCCTGAAAATGAATTTCAATAATGAAAATCATATTGCTTTCGGTATGCCTGCTGAAGGAACAGCCTGGGTTGATGGCGGAGCAGGCTTTAAAATGGCTCCGGATACAGTGAAATCGCTTGGCAAAGAAGCTGCAAAGCCGGCAACTGGCGATCAGGACAAACCAAATGATAAAAAAACAGATTATAAACTTGTTGAAAAAGAAATCCCATACACGATAATAGCTTCATATCCTGATGAATCTTTATTGTTAAGCGGACTACTGGATGGCGAAGAATACATTAAAAAACAAGCTGCTATTCTGGAAGTACCTGTCGAGAAAGGTCAGCTGATTCTATTTGGCTTTAATTTTCACAACAGGGCCCAAACATATGCCACCTTTAAATTGCTGTTTAACAGCTTATATAAATAAAGTGTTCTGAATGTTTTAGAAGGCTTTGTTAATTAAACCCGGAAATCAAATGATACGATTTTCGGGTTTTTTTTTTGAGTTTATGGTTTAAAAAAAAACCGCTGAATTTTTTTTTGTTAAATAATCTTATAATTTTTGTATTCACCGATTCGCCAACCAATCTGTTTCTCTAATTTGTGTAATAATTTGGAACTGAAACTGAAATTTTCTTTCTCAGGGTTAAAATTTAACTTCCAGTTCATTTTATGAATACGTTCCTGTATCACTTTTGGATGCGTACCAGTGAACCGAAGTAAAGAATCAATATTGGAATAATCAAATTCTTCAACATCTGGAATGTTATTTTCTAACCATTCATCATCGTGGTATAAAGCGTTAAAATTAAAATGTTTTTGTTGCTGGAACTGGGGATGTTTCACCCAGCCATAGTGGTGGATATAAGCATCAATGGGTTTAACCCTGATTTTTCTGTTATTGATTCTGAAACCCTGTGCATCCCGGTACGATTGCATTCCGGTAAGGTTTCGAATGATGCGAATTTCGTTTTTGTACCAGTTTCTGGAGTTTGCGATATAATCATAAGATGCATAAAAATGCCTGTATTTAAACAGTAGCCCTTCAACTTTCTGATCATCTTTCCATTGCTTCATTGCTCAACGTTAAAGAGCTACCACTTGCAAATGATATCTTGCCTTTCTGCATCATATCTAACACGGCATCCTGTATAACTTCGGTATAAACCTCAAAGCGTGGAATATTATCATTTTCAGC
>CAYNTB010000213.1:0-4738 GCA_964399905.1 uncultured Bacteroidales bacterium
TCCAACCTTGCCCTGGATTCAGTCAGCCATCCGCCATTCCCTGACAAATTCTTTAGAAAGTTGTTTTTGGGCCTCGCCTTTATTTTGACGGTCCTGATATCCTTCTTTGTAAAAATACCTTGAAGAATCAGGGGTGTGAATTTCATCAATCAAATAAATCTGCTCGCCCACTTTTCCAAATTCGTATTTGGTGTCAACCAGGATCAAGCCCATTTTGTCAGCGATTTCGGTTCCACGCTGAAATAATTCCCTGGTATATTTTTCCAAAAGTAGATAGTCGGCTTCTTGAACCAATCCCTGTTTAATGATTTCATCACGCGATATATCTTCGTCGTGGCCAACAGCGGCTTTTGTGGTTGGCGTAATTAGCGGTTCAGGGAATTTATCATTTTCTTTCATTCCTTCCGGCATGGCAACTCCGCAAATACTTCTTTTACCCGAACGGTACTCTCGCCACGCATGGCCCGACAAATAGCCCCTGATCACCATTTCAACCTTTACGGGCTTGCAATAATGCCCGACAGTTACCATTGGATCCGGTACCGCAAGTTTCCAATTGGGAACGATATCCTGAGTGGCATCCAGGAATTTTGCAGCAATCTGGTTCAGAACCTGGCCCTTAAAAGGAATTCCTTTTGGAAGCACAACATCAAATGCAGAAATACGGTCAGAAGCGATCATCACCAGTAATTCATCATCAATGTTATAAACATCACGGACTTTTCCTTTATATACATTTTTTTGTTTTGGGAAGTTAAAATCAGTCTTTACAATTGCGTTTTTCATCAGTATCAAATTTAATTTTTATCAGTTTGGTTTTTTGCGTATGCATTTACAATGTTGGTTACCAGTTTATGGCGGATAATGTCTTCTTTACCTAATTCGATAAAGGAGATACCTTTAATGTTTTTTAATATTTTTTGGGCTTCGATTAAACCGGAAGACTGGTTTTTGGGCAAATCAATTTGTGTTACATCACCGGTAACCACAAATTTTGCCGAACGTCCCATCCGGGTCAGGAACATTTTGAGTTGATTGGAAGTGGCATTCTGGGCTTCATCCAAAATTGCAAATACATGATCCAGGGTGCGGCCACGCATAAAAGCCAAAGGTGCAATTTCGATGGTGCCATCTTCCAGGTAGGCCAATAATTTTTGGGTTGGGATCATATCGCGCAAGGCATCATAAAGCGGTTGGAGATATGGATCGAGCTTGTCTTTTAAATCACCGGGCAAAAATCCAAGGTTTTCACCGGCTTCTACCGCTGGCCTGGTTAAAACAATTCGCCTGATTTCTTTGTTTTTTAAGGCCCGCACGGCCAATGCAACTGCCGTATAAGTTTTCCCGGTACCGGCCGGACCGATGGCAAACAACAAATCATTTTTGGCAATTTCAGCCACCATTTTTTCCTGGTTTGCGGTCCGTGCTTTCACCAACATTCCGTTTCGCCCATGCACCAGCACATCCTTGCCATTGCCATTTGCCGATCTGAATTCATCTTCTTCCGAAACTAAAATTTGACGGATGTCTTCTTCGCTGATGCGGCCAAACTTATCAAATGTCAATAGAATCAGATTAAGCTTGTTCTCAAAGGTGTTTATTTCTTCTTCGGGGCCAATAAGCTTGATGCTGTTTCCCCTGCCGATAACCTTCAACTTTGAAAAATATTTTTTGATCTGCTCCAGATGGATATCATTCACGCCAAATATATCCAATGGGTTGTACTCATCAAGCAGGAGGATTTTCTCTGTCATATGCGCCGAGCCTTAAAAAAACGAATTATATTTTTATCAGTGATTATTTTCTTAATTTTGATTTTACAAAATTAATTAATTTCCTAAAGAAAAAGGATTTAATCAGCGTATCATATGCCGATAATTACACTTACAAGTGATTGGGGATTTAAGGACCATTATCTGGCTTCGGTAAAAGGGAAGATCATAGCCGCTCATTCCGATGTTCGTATTGTGGATATTTCTCACGAAATAAATCCGTTTAATATTGAACATGCGGCCTATGTGATTAAAAACTGTTACGCAGATTTCCCCGATGGTACCATCCACATCATTGGAGTGAACACCGAAGAGTCGGAAAAGAATTCGCATGTGGTGATCCATCATCATAAGCAATATTTTATCGGTACGGATAATGGAATTTTTTCGATGATTTTTACGGATCAACCAGAAAAAATCATAGAGCTCAATATTCCTCAGGATACTGATTTTTTTACTTTTTCGACCCGCGACCGATTTGTGAAAGCAGCCATTCATATTGCCAAAGGGAAGGCCATTGAAGCCTTGGGCAACCCAATGGAAAAGATTCAGCAAAAAATACTATTCAAACCCGCAGTTGAAGAAAACCTGATCAAAGGCATGGTGATCCATATTGACGGATATGAAAACCTGGTTACAAATATTAGCAAGGAACTATTTGATAAAGTGGGCAAAGGAAAGAATTTCTCGATTTTATTAAGGGGCGGTCTCGAAATTGATGCCATAAACCAATCATACCAGGATGTACCCACCGGCGAAATCGTGGCTGTATTTGCTTCAAACGGCCTTCTCGAAATTGCCATTAACCAGGGGAATGCCAGCGGATTATTGGGCGTTGATATCAATGATGCCATCAGGGTAGAATTCGAAGAATAAGTTTTCGCACTTAAATTTTGGTTATAAATAATCAAGAAATCGTATTTCATTAAATTCGTAAAACTAATACCGACTTAATGATCACTGTTTTAAAAAAAGAATTTTTAGGCTTCTTTAATTCACTTACCGCTTATGTAGTGATCATTGTGTTTTTATTGATCAATGCCCTGCTGTTGTGGATATTGCCCGGAGACCTGAACCTGCTTGACTATGGCTATGCCGATTTACGTGCTTTCTTTCAGATTGCCCCCTATACTTTTATGTTTTTGATTCCGGCTGTGACCATGCGTTTTTTTGCCGATGAACGCAAAAGTGGCACCCTCGATCTTATATTATCTAAGCCGATAACCGAATTAAAAATCGTGATGGCAAAATATCTGGCCGCTCTCGTTTTGATCATTTTTTCAATCATCCCGACACTGATTTATGCCTATACCGTTTATACGCTTGGATACCCAAAAGGGAATATAGATACAGGGGCCTTCTGGGGTTCTTATACCGGACTTCTTTTTTTAGGGGCCTGTTTTGTTTCGTTGGGACTTTTTGCCTCAGTTATTACGAACAATCAAATCTTATCTTTTGTTATTGCCATCGGATTATGTGCCATGTTTTACCTCGGATTCGATTATATTTCCTCCATATTCTCTACCGGTAATTTTTCGTTGGCACTGCAAAATTTTGGGATCAGTTCACATTATTCGTCAATCAGCAGGGGCGTTATTGATTTACGTGACATTGTATATTTTTTGAGCTTGATCATTTTATTTAATTTCCTGACCAGTGTTATACTAAAGGGCCATAAATGAACAAAGAAATTATCTATAAAAAGTTTCGTCCATTCAGAGAAATTATTTTTCTGATAATGGCAGTTTTTTTAGTCAATTATTTGGTTTCTTTTACCCATCTGCGTTGGGATTGGAGTTCTGAAAAAAGATACACACTCTCCGAAGAAAGCAGGGCCATTCTTGATCAGATTCAGAATGAGGTCGAGTTTAAAGTTTATCTGGAGGGCGATTTCCCGGCAGGCTTTATGCGATTAAAACAACAAACCCGCGATATGCTGGATGAATTCAGATCGTACAACAAAAAAATACATTATGAATTCATTAATCTATATGCTGTCAGCTCAATAAATGAGCGCAATGAAATGATAGAAGAATTGATCGACCTTGGATTAAACCAAACCAATTTACAGGTAAAAACCTCTGAAGGGATGGAACAGCAAATGATATTTCCGGGTGCAATCGTGCGTTACCAGGATAAGCAGCTACCAATGGACTTGCTTCAGCCCCAGATGGGAATACCCCCCGAAACGGTCTTGAATAATTCCATGCAATCCTTAGAATATCAAATTGCAAATACCTTAATGCGGCTGATCAGGGAAAATAAACCCCAATTGGCATTTTTACTTGGTCAAGGAGAACTCAATGGGAGTTATATGGCCGATATCCATGCATCATTGGCGAAAGATTACCAGCAGCGCGAAATTGAAATTTCCGGTAATCCCGAATCATTGATCTCTGATTATGCCACAGATTCGGCTCAGGTAAAATATTCGGCCTTAATTATTGCCAAACCCTTAACTGTATTTTCGGAAGCCGATAAATTTGTAATTGATCAATACCTGATGCTGGGAGGCAGGGTTTTATGGTTAATCGATCCGGTGGTAGCTTCGATGGACAGTTTGAGAAATCATCAATCCATCATGGCCATCACCAGGTATTTAAATCTTGATGACCAGCTATTTACCTATGGTGTCCGATTAAATAACAATTTACTTATGGATATGAATGCCCAACAAATTGCACTGCGTACCGGGCAAATTGGCGATCAACCCCAAATAGAATTCTTTCCCTGGTATTATTATCCGGTTATTTATCCTCAGGCGGTCCATCCCATTGTTAAAAACCTGAACAAACTCAGCACCGAATTTGTCAGCAGTATTGATACCCTTCCCAAAGCTGGAATCCATAAAACAATATTATTGTCGAGTTCAAATTTAACCAGGTCGATAAGCACCCCTGCCATTGTAAGTTTTGAAATCCTGCGATCTGAACCTCCGCCTTCGTTCTTTAATCAAAAGGCACAAG
>CAYNTB010000214.1:0-4713 GCA_964399905.1 uncultured Bacteroidales bacterium
AGAAAAACCAAAGTCAAAAAAAGAAGCCACAGAACTCTGGTCAAAGAGAAACTCATGCTCAGCAGGTAGAACTGCCATGATGATATGTGCCGATGGAAAAGTTATTCCATGTGTACAGATGGCCGAAATTGATGACTTTTTCTGCAGGAATCCCTAGGTCAACCAACGGCTTTTTGGCATAATAAAATGACGTATCCGGTTCTGAACTTGACATCGGAAGCACCACGACATAATCATTTTCGCCCATTTCAGCCGCATCCAGCATATCTTTTACAAGTTCAGGCGGACGGTCGCCACCGCCAATAATAAATAGTTTTCCGAGATTTGCGTTTTCGGATGGTTCTTCCTTAACAGTGGCAGGTTGACAAGCAACAAAAACAGCCATCGTTAAGATTAATAATAGTTTATTCATGTATACAATTTTTTAAGTTAGTTTACTTTTCGTAGGTTCCTTTTTTAATCATTTGTTTTTGATACATGCACCATTCACCCATGGCCATCACATATTCTATTTCCAGATTCTGATTGCAAATGAGCAGGTCGGCATCCAGGCCTTTGGCCAATCGTCCTTTGTTTTTGAGTTTTAAAATACGGGCTACATTGGAAGTAACCGTTTTTATTGCTTTTTCTATTTCCAGTCCTTCTTTAACAGCATCTCTGAATTCGATGAAGAGGGAAACCGGCGCACCTGACTCAAGCCTGGTCAGTTCACCATTCTCATCAAAGGTGGGCAATGAACCGCAGGCATCAGAACTCATAGTAATGTGTTCAATGGGCACTCCGGCTTTCAGCCATTCAATCACCCCTGTTGATGACTTCACTTCTTCATCGGGAAAAAACGGATAGGAGCTTGTGGTGAGATCCACATACCCCTTCTTACCATATACCTTGGCTTCTTCGAAAATATCGAAATTGCGATTCAGGTGGGTGGGCAAAAAGACATTGTAATTCAGTTCGCTGTTTTCAACCACCTGATGCAAGGGCCTGAAGGGATCCTTAGCATCACCCATATGCACGTTGACAATACCTGCTTTACCGCCCAGCATCCCTCCTACTCTTGTATGCGATGCCAGTCTGGTAAGTTCTGCAACAGAAGGACAAGAGCTTCGATGGTCAGAGATCGCTATTTCTCCGGTTCCGATTATTTCTTCAATCAGGGATATATCTTTGCCAACATCTCCAAAAAAAGTTGGTGTGGGAACCTGATAGGATCCAGTATACATCCATGCAGAGATTCCTTCAGCTCGAAGTGCTTTCACTTTCATTAAAACGCTGTCGAGACTTCTGGCTAAACCGTCAGTACCCAGGCAGCCTATCACGGTGGTAATTCCTCCTTCTATCAACTGACTTAGCCTCACTTCGGGTGTACGTGTTGAAGGCCCGCCTTCTCCGCCTGCACCGGCGATGTGTACATGCGAATCAATCAATCCCGGAAGCACAATAAGTTTGCTGCCATCAATAACTTCCAGTTCCATTCCTGAAAAAATTGAATTAAGCTCAAAAATCCCAACAATTTTCTGATTGGCAATTAAGATATCTTTCCGCCCCATTTTTGCAGGTGCATAAACTTCAATGTTTCGAATGTGGATCATAGATTTTACTTTGTATTTAAAACAGCAAGATAATAAAATTTGACCTATGCTTTAAAAAAAATCATCCACTAAACGACTATTGTTACAGGGAGTTTCAGATTGACAAATCTTTAACACAAAAAAGGCTGACCCAAATTTAATCATTCATCATAAAAGCACTGAGCACCCAACCGCTTTAATCAGTTGTACGCTCAACCTTTATAAATAAATTACCATTGAGTCAGCCTTCGAAATCCTTTATGAAGGATTTATTATTTGGTTTTAATGGTACACCCGATTGCTTTTGTTTCTGCGGTGGTGACATTTTTTCCAGCCATCACTTCAGTCAGGGCATCTTCCAGATAATGTTCCTTCACCGCATTTGCATCGGCATAATTATCGTCAATGGCTCCGATATAGCGAACTACAAATTCACCCTTTACATTTTCAAGTAAAAAGAGGTGGGGTGTACGGGTGGCAC
The DNA here is from genome assembly GCA_964399905.1 of uncultured Bacteroidales bacterium. Taxonomy (GTDB): domain Bacteria; phylum Bacteroidota; class Bacteroidia; order Bacteroidales. The sequence continues at coordinate 2,053 of CAYNTB010000214.1, forward strand.
CGTATTGCGGATAAACTTTTTGTCCGTCATCGAACAAATAAGGGAATGAAAATTCTTTTTCTTTGGCTCTTTGCTGCATATCTTCAAACGAATCACCTTCTTTTACCTCCGGGTCGTTTGGGTTAACAGCCACAACCGGAAATCCCATTTCTTTATATTTCTTATCAATAGCTATAAGGCGGTCCTGATATGCAACAGCATAAGGACAAGTATTGCAGGTAAAGGTCAGAATAACTCCTTTCGCGTCTTTATAATCCGACAAAGAAACCATTTTGCCATCAACATTTTTTAAGGTGAAATTTGCGGCTTTATCACCAATTTTTACACCTTGAGCAAACACAATGCTTCCAAGCATCATGCTAAATATTAGTACGATTGTTTTTTTCATTTTTATAATTTTTGAGATTCAATAACTGTTTTTAATTCTTCATAAGTATAACTACCCTCATGAAATTTTCTAAAATTCTTAGTATACACCAATGTAGCCGGAATGGAGCCCGACCAATCAGGTGAAACCTTATTGATCCAAACATTGGCGTCGGTATCGAAAAGCAAAACCACTTCTGATTTAAGCTCATATTTCTTTATAAATGGCTCAAGCTGAGATTCAAGTTGCTGCGGAAAATCCATACTAACCAGTAAGAATTTCACTTTTTCATTTTTGTACTACAGCGCCAGTTTTTCAAAATCGGGGAGTTCATGCACACATGGTTTGCACCAGGTGGCCCAAAAATTTACAATATAAATGGTGTCGTTTTGCTTTTGGAGCCTGGGTTCCAATTGATCGAAATTAACCACTGCAACAGGCTGTTTGTTCTCCTCTTTTGCTTTGGGGGCACAGGAATGGAGAATGAAACCGCTGAAAATAAGTATTAATAAGTATTTCATTACCTAAATAAGATTTTAATGCAAAAATAATCATATTAAATTCATAGTCAAATGCAAGAGAAGAATTAACGATAATTTAACAATACTATTTCATTACTTCTTTTTGTCTTTCAACTGATTTTCAATTCGTATCGCAGAATCGGTAATGGATAAGCCTCCGAGTGCTGTGCACCTTAGTTCATGCGGCATGCTTTTACCAACTTTCAGCATCACTTCTACCACTTCATCAAAATTGATGAGGGGGTTGTAATCTGCCAATGCCATATTTGCACAACTCAATGCATTTGAAGCAGCCATAATATTTTTCCCCAAACATGGAGCCTCCACCCTATTGGCAATGGGATCACAAATCATTCCCAATGAATTTTGAAGTGCCAGCGAAGCTGCGCCTATCGATTGCTCCAGGGTGCCATTCGCCAATGAGACCAATCCTGCGGCTGACATCGCAGAAGCAGCTCCACATTCAGCCTGACAACCTGCTATTTCTGCCGAGAAAGTTGCATTTTGAGCAATGAAAACCCCAATTAATCCTGCTGCAAGCATGGCCTTCATTAAATCATCTTCCCGGGCACCCATATGTTCAGCAGCCGCAACCAAAGTTCCCGGGATCGTGCCACTCGAACCGGCTGTAGGTGCCGCAACGATCAGCCCCATTGAACTTTTTGACTCCATCACCGCTGATGTATAAAGAATTATTCTGTTTAACATACCGGCATCGAGTAGATTCGAAGCGTCCATTTGCTTTTTAAAGTTCAACGACTGAGCCCCTAGGATTCTGTCTTCATAAGCGGTACCGGCGAGCCCGTTTTGAATGGATCCCTTCATTATACCAATCAGTTCTTTTATTTTCCGGAAAACGTCCGTATCGGCTAAATTTCCGCGGGCACCTTCATAAGTTAAAGCCAGTTGCCATAATTTTAAATTTCCATTCCGCTCTGAATACGCTAACATCTCAGTACAACTGATAAACGGAACACTCATCTCTTTGGTTGAAATGACAGGTAATACAGGGTGTAAGTATGAGAATAAAGACATTCCTGGCAAATCCATCATTTTTGAAATTAACGCTTTATCAAATTCATTCGAGCTACGGATTTGAATGCAAGCATCATTAACAAGAATACGGTCTGCCTGCAAAATGTCATTTATTCGAGCCACAAGAGTTTCTTCAGATCCCCTTTGTTCGGGAAATATCAGTAGTTCATAATAATCGCCCTTTATAGAGATGGGAATTTGATCAATTTCAATAATTTCGATGATTCCGCCTCCGACAGATATGGCCTTAATTGATTTATCAATAGAATTGTTTCTGAGTATCAATTCATAGGTATTCGGGTGGCTCGCATTTGTATCTTTTATCTCAACTGATAGTTTAATCCCTTTATCAAGTAAAGCTGATTCAGATTGTGCCATGCGACTGTCATCTGCTTTCCAGCCAAGTAATCCTGCATACAAACCCATATCAGAACCCTGACTTTTATGGGTTGTAGCCAAAGAACCTTTGCGATCGTAAGTCACTTCAACTTCTGTAATCTCGCCATTCATTAAATCCAGGCACATGCTTCCGATCCGCTGTGCAGCTGCACAATGCGAACTGGAAGGCCCTCTCATTACGGGACCCAAAACGTCGTTAAAAATACTGGGTAATAGATTTGCCATGAATCAGTTCCTTTTAAATTGCACAAGAATTACATTTAATTCATATTTTATGAATGATTTTCAATTCAATCCGTCGGTTTGCCGCTCGTCCAGCTTCCGTTTCATTTGTTGAAA
>CAYNTB010000215.1:0-309 GCA_964399905.1 uncultured Bacteroidales bacterium
AATCCTCGAATTTGATTTTGTGGTTAATAATGATGCATTGATCATTTATCTGGAAGAAACATGGGAAAAAGTTGAAAAAACCATTGTTACTTTTACGGTTGATGGTGTTCAGGATGAGAATGGAAATGAAAACATTTCTCCCATTACCTGGAGCGCCTATATCGATCGAAATCAATTGAAATGGGGTGAAGTTGAGTTAAATCTCTCAAAACCGGTCAACGAACCGCTTGAGTTTACTGTTAAGGCAATAAATAAAGGAGGTTCCATTCAGCATTTTGTGATCGAAAATATGCCTTCATGGATGGAAAT
>CAYNTB010000215.1:319-4702 GCA_964399905.1 uncultured Bacteroidales bacterium
AACGCCCACAAGCGGAACCATCAATCCCAGCTCCAGTAAAGATATAAACTTTGTGATTGATGAAGGTTTGAACATTGGCACCTACAATGAAATCATTTATCTGCGAAATGACAATAATGTATCCGAGGCACTTGGAATCAACATCATTGTTAAAGGTGAAAAGCCTGATTGGGTTGTTGATCCAGCGGATTTCGAACACAGTATGGCAATTTTTGGAAAAATGCGCTTCAATAATATTTTCTCTTCTGATGATGAAGATATGCTGGCTGCATTTTATGAAGGTAAATGTATAGGTGTTACATCAAGTACATACATTAGGGATATGGATATGTGGTATGCGCTTCTTACGGTATATAGCAACCAAAACGAAGCTCATGAAATTGAATTCCGAATGTGGGATGCCAGCAAAGGTATCACCTACGCTGCTGATCCTGGAATGACAATCAATTTTGTTAATGATGCGGTAATTGGCACCCCCAATAATCTGATCATATTCGATGCCAGGGATGTTGTTTATCAGAATATCGCTTTGGTCCCCGGATGGAACTGGATTTCCTTCAATATTGAAACGAATGCATTAAATGATTTGAATTCAGCTTTGGCTGATATGACATGGGATGCAACAAACTATTTTAAAAGTGAATTTGAATCAAAAAGTGCAAATTATTCAGTCAACGAAGGAAAATGGATTGTAGAAGGTACGCCATTTTTACTTAATAATATCCTCATGTATAAGGTCTCTTCATCTGTAAATCAACTGATTAGTTTGGCTGGTGATGTAATTCAGCCTTCTTCAATAGCCATTCCTGTAAGAGGTAATCTTTGGAGTTATATAAGCTATATACCCAATATCAGGTTAACATTAACAGAAGCTTTGGCCGGTTATGATGCCAAACCCGAAGATGTGATTAAATCACAAAATGGTTTTGCCATGTATTCAGAAAGTATCGGTTGGCTTGGAAGCCTTAGATATCTGGAGCCGAATAAGGGTTATATGTTGTTCCGCAAAGATCCCACAAATATCAGTTTTTATTATCCCAACAACGGAGGTTCAATGGGACCGGAAAGTCTTAAACTTTATGCACCGGAACAGGAATATGTAAACAATGTTTTTTCAGGAAATATGAATATGATCGCCGTAAGCGACATCGAACCGAAAATACACGATAAAATCCTGACCTATGTTGGTGATGAATTGAGTTCAGAAACTACTTTGAAAGAGGTAAATGGTAAAAAAATCTACTTTATCACTGTTTCAGGAGAAGAAGTAATGCCTGTTTCGTTTGAACTTGAAAGAAATGGTGAAATACTTGGAACGAGCCAGATTATTCCATTTAGCAATAATTCGGTAAGTGGAACGATTGAGAATCCAATGGTGATTCATTTTAAACAATTAATTACCGATATTAAGATTTATCCCAATCCGACGAAAAAGTATTTAACAATATCGCTTAAGTCGGAAAGTGCAAGTAAAATCGATATTCGTGTTGTGGATGTAATGGGCAGGGAATTGATCTATCAAAAAGGTTCTCAGTTGTTTAATGGTATTTCAGAAACTGAATTGGATTGTTCTCATCTGAGGCCCGGAATTTATTTTGTTAAGATTTGGGTTGACGGTACACAATATGTTCGAAAGATTAATAAGCAACAATAAGCATAATGAGTGATAAGTTGGCCTAATAAATTTAATAATTATATATCATGAAAATATTCAGAACATTCATTTTAATAATCATCGTCCTTCTCATGGGGGGAGGATGTCAGCCCGATAAGGATACTTTCGAGATTGACTCCAAGCCTAATTGGAATGTTTTATCTCCAGAGACTTATCCCTATAGCTTCACTGCTATTGTATGTTTACCAACCGATATCAATACCCATTCCCAGGATGATGATCTGGTAGCCGCTTTTATTGATGATGAATGCAGGGGGACCGGTAATTTGGTAAAATCCGAGGATGGGAGCAAAAGGGTTTATTTTGTGACTGTCCGTGGCTCATCGAGCGAAAATGGGGAAATCTTTTTTAGGTATTATAATACGCGGCTCAACCAATTATATCAAACCGTTACCAGTGTTGCATTCGTAATAGATGGCACCTATGGAAATTACGATAATCCGGTCGTTCTGGATTTAAAATTGATTTAAATGATATTTAAACCATTACACATGAAAAAGTCAGATAATCAGAAATTTAAAATTTATATTGCTTTTCTTTTCATTGTTTTACCATTCTGTGCCATTTCTCAAGATTCAGCATCTCTATTTTCACCGCATTGGTATATCAATACGAATGTTGGGCTGAGTTACAGCCAGGCCGATATTGCCAAGTATGATGCATTTCCCAAATGGCCCGATTTTGAAAATCTTAAACCGGGCGCAAGTATAAAATTTGGAAGACAGCTTATACCGGCATTTGGATTAAATGCCGGTGCGTATTATGGCTTAATCAAAGGGATTGCCAGCAATGGTGATCGTTTCGAGTCTGATTTGTTTGCTTATAATTTAAATTTTGTGGTTAATTTCAATAAGTTATTTAATCCTTCTTCAAATAATAAGCTGAATTTTCATGGAAGTGCAGGAATTGGTCAGGCTCAGTATAAAACCAAGGTAATGGGTGCCAGGGGAACCACTCTTTATGGTTATGAAGAGAGTTTGGGAGATTTGAAGGGAAGAGGCTTGGATGGCAGGCGGGTTGTAATGGTTCTTCCGATATCCTTGGGATTTGATTATAAACTTTCTGAGAAAGTTCAACTCTATGCCGATTTTAATTTAAGATTTTCAAATACAGATTTAATTGATGGTCAGATTGTTAATGGGAATAATGATAATTATAATTTCTCTTCCATCGGAATTCGGTTTAACTTCTTTAAGAAGAAAAAGACGGATTCTGAAGAGTCCGATGAATCAGTGATAAATGAACCTCCAGAGGAATTACCTAAGTCAGAAGCGGAATTGACTTCTACACAAATTACTGAAATTAATCCGAAAATGGTTGATTTAATCAGCGATAAGGTGGTGGCTAAATTAAGACCGGTTTTAGATTCAATAATGAACCCAAAACCAGTCATTGAAAAAAAACCTGAGCCTGCTGAAGGCAAAGAAATAGTAGCAAATGAAATGCCGGTTGAAAACAATGCAAGGGCCGCGGCTAAATCGAATGAACTTCAGAATGCAGCCAAAGAATACTGTGTGCAAATAAGGGCTTCATTTAAAAAGCCTGTTGATATTGAAGTTTTGAGTGATAAATACGATCTGGAGCCAGCAAAAATAGTTTATAAAGGCATACATAACAATTGGCACATCTATGTTGTTGGATCATTTAAAACAGAGAAAGAAGCACTCAGGGAACGTCAGGATTTAATTAAGAATCATGGGATCATGGATGCATTTGTTGTTCGGTTTGAGAATGGGATGCGGGTTAATGAATAGAGCTAATTGGTTGATTGTTCAATTTATTTAAAGATGTTTTCTATATTTGCGAAACCTTATTTGCATTAATTAAATTGAAAAATAAATGAAGCCAAGACTATTATTGATCAGCAACTCAACCAATTATGGCGAAGCCTATCTGGGCTGGCCACAAAAACACATTCAGGATTTTTTAAGTAGTACAACTGTAAAACGCATATTGTTCGTTCCATATGCCGGGGTTGGATTATCAACCGAAAGCCTCGAAAAATCTTTCGATCTTTATGAAGAAAAAGTAAACGCGGTCTATCAGAAACTCGGATATGAAATTTATTCCATCCACAAAGAAGCCGATCCGGTTAAAGCAGTGAACGAAGCTGAAGCGATCGCAGTGGGAGGGGGTAATACTTTTCACCTGGTTTATATGATGCATCAAAATAAAATCATGCAGCCAATTCGTGAAAAAGTTTTAAATGGAATTCCATTTATGGGTTGGAGTGCAGGTTCAAATGTTTGCTGTCCAACCTTAAGAACAACCAATGATATGCCCATCATTGAGCCTGAAAGTTTCAACTGTTTAAACCTGGTGCCTTTCCAAATTAATCCGCACTATCTGGATGTAAATCCGGAGGGTCATGGCGGTGAAACCAGGGAACAAAGGATCGAAGAATTTATGGTCGTTAACAGAGACATTTATGTAGTGGGATTGAGGGAAGCATGCCTGCTTTTAGTCGAAGGAAAAGAACTCAAATTAATCGGGAAACATCCCCTTCGCTTGTTTAAATTTGGACAGGCCCCACAAGAATTAGACAAAAACCAAAATTTGAATTTTTTATTAAAGTAAAAAATTAGATAAACCTTATAAAATTCTGGTTATAAAATTTATACCATACGCGATTGTCATTTTGGCAGTCGCGTTTTTTTTGCAATTTTTGTACTTATTTCGGTCCTTTAACGCTAAAATGACAGATGTTT
>CAYNTB010000216.1:0-4695 GCA_964399905.1 uncultured Bacteroidales bacterium
CATATTTGCGATTATTGTAATGCCGAAAAATTGCTTCAGCAAGCGGAGAATAATATTTATTACACTGGCTCCCATGGTTTTACGGATTACAATTTCGCGTGTCTTTTTTTGAGCAATAAAAAGTGAGAGGCCGAATAAGCCCAGTGAAGCGATCAGGATAGCGAGTACTGCAAAAACCCCGATCAGCCTGGCCAGGTTCATCTCGGTCTTGTACATTTGCTCAATATAAGCATCGGTAAAAATGTATTCAAAAGGTATTTCTGGTACAAATTCTTTCCATTTATTTTCGATAAACGAAAGGGTTTCTGATGTGTTTTTTCCGTTCATTTTTACAATCAGTTGTCTGATGTATCGGGGTCCACTGCGGTGGCTCATTCTAAGCATTACGGGCATCACTTTTTCGGTCAGCGATTTGGAATGATAATCTTTTACGATCCCGATGATGTTCAGGTACTCATCAGTAAATTTATACTTCTCAGTTAGCGGGTTTTGTACATCAAACGATTTAATAAACTGTTCGTTTACAATGATCGATCTTCGGTCGTCCTGTCCTTTGCCGTTAAATGTCCTGCCTTCAGCCATTTTCATTCCGAGGGCTTCAATATAATCGTAATCGACCAAACTGTTTTCATATATAATCATATTTCTGGTATCTTCCGGAAGACGGTCGCCTCCATAACTGAACCAGTATACCCGCCCGCTTTCCTTATGAATTCTGGATCCAACTGCGGTCATAGAGGTGCCAAAAGCCGGGGAACTTGCAAAGGCATTTGTGGAAACATACAGAATGTCGGGATTGGTCAATAATTCTGCTTTAAGCGAAAGATACTTGTCGGAAAAATTGTTTTTTAAGACCGGAATCGAAATGAGGTTCTCTTTTTCAAAACCAAGCACTTCATTTTTTCTCATATATTGTACCTGATTGTAAATGATGCCGGAGCATATAATCAAACCAATAAAAATCATCAATTGAACAACAATTAAACTTTTTTGGAAAAGAGATCCCTTTAGGCCCAAATTAACCTGGCTCCTGAATACATCGACTGGTTTAAAGGACGAAAGATAAAAAGCAATATAACTTCCGGCCACAAGCCCGACAAACAAGGCAATGCTCAGAAGGCCCAATATAATTGCCGGATTGTTGAGAATGGAGAGTTCTATGGTTTTACCCAATAAATCGTTAACATTAGGTAAAAATAGTTTGGCAAACAGCAATGCAAATGGCAGGCTTAATATGCTGAGGAAGATTGATTCGCCCAAAACCTGTTTCATGATTTTTATACGATTGGCACCAATCACCTTTCGTAAACCAATTTCTTTGGTTCTGTTAAGCGATTTTGCGGTGGATAAAATAATGTAATTGATGATGGCGATGAGAAGGATCAGCACTGCAATTCCACCGAATAGATAAATGTGCTTCATGCTGCCTTTATTGGGTACATCACCAATCATTAAATCTGAAAAAAGATGAATGCGTGTTAATGGTTGCAGGTCGAAATCGTATGCAAATCCATTTCCGGTCAGAAAATTCTTTGGGATATGTTTAGAAATTAAATCAGGAAATTTAACGATCAGCTGTTCGGGATTGCAATCCTTTTGTACAAGAATATAGGTCATAAAGTCCATGGAGCCCCAACTCTCAAAACTGGGTGAATTCTTTTGTCGATTGATATCTTCATAACCCCAGTTTGTGGTATAAATTGGTAAAATAAAATCAGCCTGAATATGCGAATTGGCCGGAAAATCTTCAATAACAGCAGTGATATATTGAGCGTAAACCCGATCACGATGAGAAATTTCCAGTGTTTTCCCAACGGGGTTTTCGTTTGGGAAGTATTTTTTAGCAGTTGACCTGGTTATTACAAGCGAATTGTTATCATCAAGGGGATTTATGCTATTCCCATTGATGATGGGATAAGAGAATATATCAAAAAAAGTGGAATCGACCTGAATAAAATGATCCTCATTGATTAAGGCTGCACCTTTTTTTACAACAAACTGGTTTTCCCTGACTCTGCAAGCTTTCTCAATTTCAGGGAATTCGGTGTTTAAAATCGGAGACAGTTTAAATGGAGCCTTAGCTTCTACATTTCCGGTTTCGCGGCCAATACTAATGATACGATATATCTGGTTCTTATGTTGATTGAACTGATCGAAGCTCATTTCGTGCTGGACAAAAAGCAACAGTATTAAACTGGCACCAATACCAATGGATAAACCAAACAGATTAATTAAAGTATAGAGTTTGTTGCGAATAATATTTCTGAAAATAATTTTGAGGTAATGGGAAGTCATCAATTAAAAATTAAATTTAATAATGTTGTTTAAAATGTAAAATTTAAAAGTTTGAAAGGACTTTTCGGGTCATCTCCCTCTCTTACAATGGCATGAATTTGATGATCTCCGAATTTGATGGTCATGGCAGATGGATTAATATTCAGATTGTATTTTTCAACCTGAAATGTAGAAGTGCCAAGGTATTTTCCGTTTCCTGAAAAGGTAGAATAAATAGAAGCTGTATATCCTTTCTTTTCTTCGGTAAATAAAAAAACCAAAATATTGTTGTCATTATCAACCTTCATCGAATGAAAAAACGGGAGCTTTGAGGGGAGTGATTTTTCAAGAACCGGATTTTTATCATATTGTTCCTTATATCCGGCTTTATAAAATTCATCCTTGATTTTTGCCAAAAACTCCTGTTTAGCTGACTGAGAAACATCAAGCTGGTTGATTTTTGTATCAAAAGTTGAAATCAATTTACCTTGATAATCATAAATCCTGAGTTCGGGCTTCATGGTATAACCGACAAGCAACTGGTCGGTGTTTATTTGGTTAATAATGTAGGATCCTTTAGAAAATGGAAATGTAAAACCAAATGTTTTATCATCCCTCTTTAAAGTAACTGAATTGTCCTCATTAAATTCACTCATTTGAAATTCAATTTCTTTTTCATTATTCGTAATAATGTTTTTCAAAATAATGGATCTTTTAATCCTTCGGCCAGGATAAACAACCTGTGCATACATTGCCACCACATTTTCCTTAAGTGGAACAACCATTGATACAGGATAATCAAGATTTATTATTTTGAAAAGGGAACCATCTATATTAAAGATGTGCAGTTTGTTATAGTTTTGAGTTACAATATATTTCTCGTCCAATATGCCTGCCATGGTTACCACGCGGTATTTTGAAATGTTAGTGATTTTAGAAAGGGTTTTAATAAAGTTTCCGCCCGCATCAAACAATTGTAATTCTTTTTGAATATTATTGATCAGATAAAAATTCCCATCCTTACTTAATGTAAATGAAGCCGGATTTTTGTAATTGGTGCTGTACAACTGTTCTGAGGCTGTTGATAACCCGAGCCAGTTGGTATTGCTTCCAAAATTCTCGTTGAGGTTTAGTAGAATGTCTCCCTCGGGATATTTGATGTTCTGGGCAAATAAACTGCTCATTGAAAGATTTATGATGAGGAAAATTGTGAGTAAATATTTCATTGAGGTCGAATTAAGTTTCTTAATAATTATTGTTCAATATCAGTACTCAGATATGACTCTGAATCACCGGTTCTGGTATTCATTTCTGTAAATATGATTTCTCGGTTGTGCCAGGCTTCGTTCATATCTGTGATTTGCATTTCCTGATCAAACTGTAAAATTTGCAAGTCAAGATTGTCTTGTTTTTTCTGATTCAGAAGAAGGATCGAAAGGCTTATTAAAATAAGCAAACTTGCAGCAATGCTAATTTTCAATATTAATGGGAAGATACGTTTGGTTTTAACTTGCGGTGATTGTTCCGAAAAACTAAATTCGGGTACCTGAATTTTAGGAATTGCGAATTCATCGATACTGTTTTTAATAAAGGTAACTTCTTCGGCCACTTCATCATAAAGCTTTTTGCATGACGGGCAATTCCCAATATGATGTTCAAATATTCGTCTGTCTTTATCGATGACTTCATTGTTAATAAAGTCGAAGATCTGCTGTTTATCTAAACAATTCATAGCTCTTTGTTTTATGTAAACGACTGGTAACTTTTTGTATGGTTCTAGAGAGCGTTTTTCCCACACTGTTTGGTTTTATGCCTGTAATCATGGCAATTTCGGCATACGAAAAATCCTCCTGGTACAGGTAAATGAGCTGTTTTTCGATGGGACTCAATTTGTTGATTGCGTATGCGATACATTTCAAGTTTTCATCTTTGATAAAAATTTCTTCCGGGTTTTGTGGATCTCTATATTCGTTTGCTTCGGTGTATTCTTCAAATTTGATAATTTGTTCTCTTTTAACCTTGTTCAGGAAATTATTGGTGGCACATTTAAACAACCAGCTTTTTATAAATTCAATTTTGTTTCCTTTGTTGATTTCTGAATACAATTTCATAAAAACTTCCTGGCAAATATCTTTGCTGGCTTCTTCGTTTTTGCTTAAGCGATATAAATACCTAAACAGCAAGGGATAAATTTTTTGGTACAAAAGGGTGAACTCTTTTTTTTCCACAGCCAAAAAGTATTTTTAATTAGGACAATTAAGATAATGATTTGTGACAAATATTGCCATAAAATAAAAAGGCTGCCCTGGAAAGGCAGCCTTAAATGATTAATTTTATGATGGTTAATCCTCCTGGTGAGGGCTCACCAATTCAATGAGCTCGGGCAAATCCATACCCAGTTTTTTCAAATGTGAAATTTTT
>CAYNTB010000217.1:0-889 GCA_964399905.1 uncultured Bacteroidales bacterium
AGGCTAAAGATGCACTGAGCAGGATCGGAAAAGGAGAATACAATGCAAGCCAGGTAACGGCTTTTTTATCAGCCTATCAAATGCGAAGCATCCAGGTGCAGGAGTTATCAGGCTTCAGGGATGCACTGCTTGAGTTGAGCCTAAGAGTAAATTTGACAGACTTTGATCCCGTTGATTTATGCGGCACGGGCGGCGACCGCAAGAATACTTTTAACATTTCAACACTGGCATCTTTCGTGGTTGCGGGGGCAGGAATCAACGTGGCCAAACATGGTAATTACGGGGTAAGCTCCGGTTGTGGTTCTTCCAATGTAATGGAATATTTTGGATATCGATTTACCAGCGATGAAGCCACTTTGCAGAGGCAAATCGAGAAAAGCGGCATTTGTTTTCTACATGCGCCACTCTTCCATCCGGCCATGAAAAATGTTGCTCCGATCCGTCGCGATCTGGGGATCAAGACCTTCTTTAATATGCTTGGCCCAATGGTAAACCCCAGCAAACCCAACAAACAAATTGTGGGTGTGTATTCTCTCGAACTGGCCCGGCTGTATAATTATTTATACCAGCAAACCGATCATTCGTACTATATTCTGCATTCCCTGGATGGCTATGATGAAATTTCTTTGACCAGTGATTTTAAGCTTATTTCAGCCTCAGGTGAAAAAATTGTAAGTCCGGAGGAAATTCAAATAAACAGGGTTTTACCACAAGAAATAGACGGAGGCACCACCGTTGAAGAAGCAGCAAAAATATTTATGGAAGTCTTGAATGATCAAAGCTCTCTTGCACGTAAAAATGTTGTGGCGGTCAATGCGGCATATGCCATACAATGCGCCAGGCCTGAATTGTCTTTTAAAGATTCTTATCAATTGGCACATGAATCCAT
>CAYNTB010000217.1:971-4673 GCA_964399905.1 uncultured Bacteroidales bacterium
ATTCTTAATAAAATCATCAGTTATAAGAAAACTGAACTAAAATCTAAGAAAGAGCTTTGTCCGGTCAAGCGGCTTGAGAAAAGCATTTAATTCGAAACGCCGGTGGTTTCACTTTCCAGGTATTTATTAAGGGAAGATAAATCAGGTATCATTGCCGAGATCAAGCGAAAATCGCCCAGTAAAGGGATGATCCATGAATTCGTCGATATAGAAAAGATCAGCATCGGCTATATGCAGGCGGGAGCTTCAGCCCTTTCAGTTCTAACCGACGAACATTTTTTTGGGGGTTCTTCAGAATATCTTTCTCAGGCGCGGCATTTTAATTATTGTCCGATTTTACGTAAAGATTTCATCTTTGATGAATACCAGCTCATCGAAGCAAAGAGCATCGGTGCTGATGCTGTTTTACTGATCGCCTCTGTTTTGAGTGTTTCACAAACAAAGCAACTGGCTGCCTTTGCTGTTAAATTGGGATTGGAAGTTTTGCTGGAAGTTCATACCAAAGAAGAAGCCCAAAATTATCCGAATGAGTTTACCGGAATTGTCGGGGTCAATAACCGGAACCTGGATAATTTCAAGGTAAATATTCAAACTTCAAAGGATTTGTCGGCGGTCATTCCTGACAATTTTGTAAAAGTGAGTGAAAGCGGCATCAATGATCCGATTAGGGTTTTGGAATTAAAAAAATATGGCTTCCAGGGCTTTCTGATTGGTGAATATTTTATGCAATCGGCCAATCCGCATCTGAAATGTTCCGAATTTATAAAAACCTTAAAAAAACTCGAAACCGATGAAAATTAAAGTGTGCGGGATGAAATTCCGTGAGAATATTGCAGAGATTGCCGCCTTAAAACCGGATTTTTTGGGTTTTATTTTTTATCCAAAATCACCTCGTTATGCTGCCAATCATTTGGTGAGTGATCAGCTAAGGTCCTTCGATAAAAACATTACTAAAGTGGGGGTGTTTGTCAATGAAAATTTACAGGAAATAAAACGCATCTGTTCAGAATATCATATTGGAACGATTCAATTGCATGGAACTGAAAGCCCTGAATTTTGTGATGAATTGGAACAATCGGGTTTTCAGGTGATCAAAGCTTTTGGACTGAATGAAGACTTTAATTTCAATAATCTAAAATTGTATGAGAAAGTGTGTGAATATTTTTTGTTCGACACCCAAAGCAAAAACTTTGGAGGGTCAGGCAAAAAATTTAACTGGGAAATACTGGAGCGATATCAAATGAACAAAGCTTTCTTTTTGAGCGGTGGTATCCGTCTTGAGGATTTGGATTCAATTCGATCTTTTCGTCATGAGCAGCTATACGCCATTGATGTAAACAGTGGTTTTGAGTTAAAAGCCGGATTGAAAAATGCAGAACAAATAACATTAATGATCAATCAGATAAGAAATGGAATTTAAAATAAATGAAACAGGGTTTTATGGAGAGTTCGGGGGTGCCTTTATCCCTGAATTACTACTTCCGAACATTGAAGAACTAAAAACAGCCTACAAAAAAATTACCCAAACCTACAGTTTTCAGAGCGAATTTAAAAAGCTGTTAAAAGAGTATGTTGGAAGACCGACACCTCTTTATTATGCCAAAAGGCTATCAGCACATTATCATACAAATATTTATTTGAAAAGAGAGGATTTGTGCCATACCGGAGCGCATAAAATTAATAATGCCATCGGGCAAATTTTACTGGCCAAAGAAATGGGGAAAACACGGATCATTGCTGAAACAGGAGCCGGACAGCATGGCGTGGCTACAGCAACGGTTTGCGCCCTGATGGGTCTTGAATGTATCGTTTATATGGGAGCGGTAGATATGGAAAGGCAGGCTCCGAATGTAAAACGGATGCAGATGCTGGGGGCTGAAGTAAGGGCTGTTCATAGTGGAACCAAAACATTAAAAGATGCTACCAATGAGGCTATTCGCGATTGGATCAACCATCCTGAAGAAACTTATTATTTGATCGGATCAGTGGTCGGGCCGCATCCGTATCCGGAAATGGTCAGTGTTTTTCAATCCGTAATCGGTTTTGAAATTAAAGAGCAATTATTTCGATTGCCAGATTTTGTGCTGGCATGTGTCGGTGGCGGGAGCAATGCCATTGGGGCGTTCTTTCCTTTCATTGATGAAAAGGAGGTGAAACTGATCGGGGTTGAGGCTGCCGGATTGGGTTTAAACAGCGGAAAAACGGCGGCTACTTTAAAATTGGGAACCACCGGTATTTTACATGGCAGCAAATCTAAATTAATGCAGACCAAAGACGGACAGGTGATTGAACCCTATAGTGTTTCTGCAGGACTGGATTATCCCGGAGTCGGGCCTGCACATGCCTTTCTGGATGCCACAAAAAAAGTGGAATATTTGAATGCCACCGATCAGGAAGCTTTAGCTGCGGCACAATTATTAACCAGGCTGGAAGGAATCATTCCTGCGCTTGAAAGTGCCCATGCTTTAGCTGCGCTTGAAAAGATTAAGCCAGGTGCGAGCCAAAATGTAGTCGTTAATTTGAGTGGCAGAGGCGATAAGGACATGCAGATTTATGAACAATATATTGAATTTTAATCCATGAAGCAGAATAAACTATCTGAATTGCTGAAAACAGGTAAAAAAGATTTATTGAGTATCTATGTTACGGCTGGTTATCCTTCGCTGAATGATACGGGCCGGATTATTCTATCTGCCCAAAAAGCAGGTGTTGACCTGATGGAAATCGGGATTCCTTTTTCCGATCCGCTGGCCGATGGACCCGTGATACAGGAAAGCAGTCAAAGGGCATTGGAAAACGGGATGACGCTCGAATTACTTTTTAGCCAATTAAATGAAATAAAGCACGATGTCCATATCCCTTTATTATTGATGGGTTATTATAATTCGGTGATGCAGTTTGGCTTGGATAAATTTTGTAAGTCATGTCATGAATCGGGTATTTCTGGACTGATCATTCCTGATTTGCCATTGGATATTTACCGGTCGGAATTTAAAAAATACACCCAAACATATCATTTACATCATATTCTATTGATCACACCTCAAACATCTGAATTGCGTATTAGAGAGATTGATCAACATTCCACGGCATTTATTTATGCTGTTTCTTCAGCCAGTACCACCGGTTCTAAAAGCGGGATTGAAGGTTCAGCTTCATTTCTGGAAAGATTAAAGCAAATGAATTTGGTGCATCCGGTTTTAACCGGCTTCAATATCAATAACCGAACTGCCTATCAGCAGGCATGCAAATATACACGTGGGGCAATCATTGGCAGTGCATTTATAAAAGCAATTTCAAGTCAGGGGGTCATCGAAGATTCAATCCAGTTATTCATAAAATCAATTATTTCAGATGATTATACAATTAAAAGATAAAATTGCAGATTTTGATAAACAAAGCATTGAGTCGGTGATTCAGAATGCAGGATACCAATTTACAGAAGTAAAAACCCAGCAAAAAAGTTATCTGGTTTGCATCGGGAAGAAAGAAATTGACATCCGAAAGTTTGGATTGTTGAAGGGCGTTGAAGATGTGCATCGGGTGAATGAAGATTATAAATTGGTAAGCCGGAAATGGAAAGTTAAAAATACTGTGATTGATCTGGGTGATGGGATCACAATCAATAATGGAAGTAAAACCATTATTGCAGGGCCATGCAGTGTGGAGAGTGATGAACAGATAAGGGGTATGGTTGAGGTG
>CAYNTB010000218.1:0-4641 GCA_964399905.1 uncultured Bacteroidales bacterium
TATAATATTAACTTCATCACGGCTTTTTCTGAAAATACCTGGTAATTTATCTGTTTTTATTTTAAGATTTTTGTCGACAGGTAATTTAATAATCCCTTGATCGCCCAAACCCATGATCCGTATGCTGCGATCTATACTGTAATGCGACTCTGAAGAAACCATCACCGCAAGATTCCCGTCTACTCCTGATTCCCAAACATCATATTCTTTAACTGCTTGTCGGGCAGCCAACATGGCTGTCAGGTTTCCCAATGAGCCACCTGATGTTAGCAAACCATTCGCATTGGATCCCCAGCCAAAAAAACGGAGGAGCCACTCGATCACATTTCTCTCGATGGCAGTGGCCGCAGGTCCCATTTCATAAATCGCCATTCCATTGTTGGAAAAAGTGGCAATCATGTCAGTAAGTGCTGCAATAGGTAGCGGCGGAACCACCTGATGACCAATATAATTTGGGTGATGTAAATGATTGGATTGTTTAATGAATTTTTTATAAAAATCCTGTGGATTCCCGTCAGTTTTAAGAAAATCCTTCCAGTCGTTGTATTGGGTGTCGGGATCAATCCAAGGTAAAACAGGCATATTATCAGGTACAGACATTGATTCCAGATAATCAGCCAGCATATCTACCAATGCATGTCCTTCTTTACGAAAAGAATCCGGGTCGTATGCTTTTTTTAAAATATCATCCATTTAATAGTAATTGTATTAGCGTAAAATCGAGTAAGTTCTATATATAATAGGTGTTAAATTTCAACATTGATACCTATTCCGGCAGCTACTGCTTTATCATAAATTAATTTTGCAGTCGCAGCATCCTGTATGGCCAAACCATTGGATTTAAAAACGGTTATTTCATTTTCATTTGTTCGGCCCTTTTTTTTGCCGGTTACCAAATCGCCAAGCTCTGCATAAAAATGATCTTCGGTAACTGAACCTTCCTTTAAGGGGATCATGATATCGCCGGCTTCCTTCAGACAAGCTTCTTTTGAATCACCAACAAATTTTGATCGTTTAACCGTGGCAGTGTCCAATTCTCTGGCATTTGGGGTATGACTTCCAATATTATTGATGTGGGTGCCTGGTTTTAATTTGTTTCCATCAAAAAGTGGAGTGGGTGATGATGTTGCGGTACAAATAATATCTGATTCCAGCAGTTCATCCGGATTTAAGGTTCTCTCAATATTCAATCCCAACATCTCCTTTGTTTCTTCAACAAACCTGGCGGCAGCATCTTCATTGATATCATAAACAAGCACTTTTGAAATATTTACGGTTTCCTTCATGGCCCAAAGCTGCATTTTAGCCTGAACGCCGGTGCCATAAATACCAATAATTTGATTGTTATCTTTTCTGGCCAGATATTTATTGGCAACTCCGCTGGCAGCACCTGTTCTAACAGCCGTTAAATAACCGCCATCCATAATGCAAATCACATCACCGGTTTCAGGATCCTGAAGCAAAACCTTACCAAATATAGTGGGTAAATTTTTTGCAGGATTATTTTTAAACACCGTAACAACCTTACATGCAAGCGCACCCATTTCTTTAAGAAATGCAGGCATATACAACGACAGTCCTTCGGGTGAAACGATGTTGTTACGTAAGGGTAATATGGCAGTTCCGTTTGAGAGTTCTGCAAAAGCTTTTTCAACAACTTCAATGCAGTCTTTCATATTTAATACTTTTTGAACATCTGTTTTACTTAATAGCAATGGCATGATTTGTCCTCCTTATTTTATTTTTAATTTTTTAATTAATATAGGCCGATATTGTAATTGTATTTTTGAAAATATAGTGATTTTAAAATTAAAAAGGGATCGCTATATGGCAATCCCTTTAATTTATGATCAACCGATTTCTTCAAATCTGCCTTGGAAAAACCTAAGATTTTCCGGTTCGTATATAAATCGTAATCCTTTTATACTGTCTCTTTTATTGTATAAATGGATGATACTTTCTGCAACCAAATCCATATGTGCGTTTGTATAGGCACGACGAGGGATGGTTAAGCGAACCAGTTCCAGTGCAGGACGATAGTTTTCTCCATTCTTTTTGCGACCGCTCGAAACATTTCCCCGTTCCATTGCTCTAACTCCTGAATCAACAAATAAAGCAGTGGCTAGTGCCTGTGCCGGATACTGATCCTGATCGATATGAGGCAGGAAACGTTTGGCATCTAAAAATACTGCATGAGAACCCACAGGCTCTACAATAGGTACACCGGCTTTGAGTAATTTTTCACCCAGATACTGTGTTTGTTCAACACGGTTCCGGATGTATTCAAAATCAAGCATTTCCATTGCCCCTAAAGCATGAACAGCCAGATCTGCCGCCGATAAACCTCCATTTGTGATAGATCCTTCATATTTACGGATCATTTCCTGTGCTTTTAAATAAAATTTCTCATCATCTTTTATACCCAGGAACCCACCAATGTTCACCATATAATCTTTTTTGCTCGAAACGGTGCAACCATGACCATAGCTGAATATTTCGTGAGCAATGTCAATGATGGAGGCATCTGCATATTCCGGATCATGTTTTTTAATCATATAGGCATTCTCGATTGCCCGTGTTGCATCCCACATCACATAAATATTGTTAGCTTCACAGTATTCGTAAACTTCTTTTGCATTGGCCATCTGAACAGGTTGCCCACCAGCAAGGTTTACACTTAATTCGAAACTGATGTAAGGAATTTTATCTGCTCCATGTTCATCCACTATTTTCTTAAGCTTGTTTAAATCAATATTTCCTTTCCACCTGAAATTACTTGTAGGTTGATGGGCTTCATCACAAATAATATCAACAAAGGTTCCACCGGCTTTTTCCTGATGTAGTTTAGTAGTTGTAAAATACATATTGCCAGGCACGAATCCACCTTTGATCAGGCATTGCGACATGATATGTTCGGCAGCACGTCCCTGGTGTGTTGGAATAATATAGTGATAGCCGGTTAATTCTCTTAGGGTTTCCACCAGTTCAAAATAATTTTCACTGCTTGCCGGAGTCTCAACACTGCTTAGATAAGTTGCCCATTGATCTGTACTTTGTGCAGTTGTACCCGAATCAGTTAGAAAATCGATGGCCACATGTTTGGATTGCAAAAGAAAAGTGTTGTAACCTGCCTCATGAGCATATTTTAATCGCTCTTCTTCCGTGGTTTCACCCACATACTCAATCTGCTGAATAATGAAAGGTTCGCTCCCAAAATGATATTCTTCAATGATGGGTCTTTTCCATTTAAAACTTGCTTCATCATTCCAAACGGCTTCATTTTGCAGTTTCAATCCGGTAATCTTATTCCTTTCAGCGTAAACCTGATTGATCACTTCTGCAATTTCACAAATTTGTTCGTTGGTAAACGCCATTCTTGGCAATTGTAGGGGAAGAATTTTCTTGCCCATCCTGCCCATTAAAAAAGCCCTGACACCTGATTTTAAATAGATGGCTGCTGCCAGTGTATGCGCCGGATTTTCCACATTTGGTAAAAATTCATCCGCTTTAATATAAACACCATCGGCACCTTTATAAAACGGAACCCCTTTTAATTGGGTTGAGAACAGTTCAGTTTGTTGGAATATCCAGTTGGCTTGTTTTTCGTAAACCATTTCTTCAATTCCTCTTGCAAATACTTCCATGGTACGTCCGGCCATTCCTCCATAAGTGTGCAGCCCTTCATATACAACAACTTCATTCATGTATTTATCATATAAATCATGGATGTTGGTTGCGATGAGGCCCCCTGTATTTGAACGGGGATCCTGCCCGCCATCAATGATAAAAATATGGGCCAGCGACGCAATTTCCAAAACGATTTCTTTAATCGATTTATTTTTGAATTGTGCCTCATTGTTGCGTATGTAATTTGCCGAAGATAAAATATAGGAACCGTTTATGACAAGAAAGGTATTGTTTTCCTCTGCAATTTTTCGGGCAGCTTTCAGGTTGGCAAATGAAACGGGTTTATATCCGTCCGCATAGAGTTCAATATAAATAAAAGGTTGTTTTTTCCCTTTCAATTTTTCTTTGAGAGTTTCCAAACAAATATTTCCTGAAAACATTGCATTTTTTGCAGGAAGCACTTCCACGCTTGCTTTTATGTCTTTTATTAATTCTTCCGGATTTGAGGAGTTGGAATAAACAATATCGTTTTCCTTCACCATGGTGGCAGCAATCAATTTGTGAGATCCAAGCAGGTTATGGGTCGGACAAACATATTTCTGTCCGAATACGGTGTTGACTTTTCCTACAAGATTTTCGAAGTTTCGGCTACCTGCATAGGTTTCGTCGCCAATAAATAAACCAGCAAATTGTTCCTGGCTCACGGCACTTGTTCCCTGACTTGTCATATCGAATGTAACCTGAAAAGATGGGATGTTAAAGGTGTTATAATCAGCTTCCATCAAAGCATCAATTCTTTGCTGGAAATCGGTGAAAACTAAATTTCTGATCGTTTTCAATTTATATGGTTCTGCTAACATTGTAATAATATTTTGAATTTATTAAAGTTTAATATTTTGAGATTCTATTTTATTTTCTTTTGATGATCAAAATGATCTGAATTAATTTCATGGATAATAATAACACACCAGAAAAAGGATCATTTTAAACTTCCGGTCATATGTTCTTAATCTT
>CAYNTB010000219.1:0-1451 GCA_964399905.1 uncultured Bacteroidales bacterium
GAAGCCGGAGATATGGTGAGTGCAGCAGATATTAAAGAAGCCATCGATTTTATGTTGCGAACCGTTTGCATGATAATTGGTTCCAAAGAAAACACCGGGTGATCGGTGAAGCTGCGAAACAACAACCCGTTCTGCGCCATTTATAACGAAAGTACCTTTTGGGGTCATATAAGGGATCATCCCAAGATATACATCCTGTATAATGGTTTCAAAATCCTCGTGATCGGGATCTGTGCAATAGAGTTTAAGTTTTGCTTTGAGCGGGACACTATAAGTTAGTCCCCGCTCAATGCATTCTTCGATTGAGTACCTGGGTGGATCGATAAAATAATCCAGAAATTCAAGTACAAAATTGTTTCTTGCATCGGTGATCGGAAAGTTTTCTGCGAAAACTTTATACAGACCTTCATTAATACGATTTTCAGGATTAGTTTCCAATTGGAAAAAATCCTGAAAAGATTTTAATTGAATATCCAGAAAATCAGGGTATTCTGTCTGAATTCGAGTAGATGCAAAGTTTATTCTTTCAGTTTTAATTGCCAAGGTTTTAAAGTTTTAGCCCGCCCGAGGCGGGCTGGTTAGTAGTATAATATATTACCAAAATTCAGAAGCAGACGCTGAATCTACTAATACCTAGAAGATAGTCTATGTCTCTCTCTAATTAGTAAATAATCTAAACTACTTACTTAACTTCAACCTCTGCGCCAGCTTCTTCTAACTGAGTTTTTAGAGCTTCAGCTTCATCTTTCGAAACACCTTCTTTAATTGCTTTAGGTGCTGAATCAACTAATTCTTTTGATTCTTTAAGACCTAAACTGGTAAGTTCTTTAACCAATTTAACAACTGCTAATTTTGATTGTCCTGCTGCTTTCAGAATAACGTCAAATGAAGTTTGTTCTTCTGCAACTGCAGCACCTTCGCCAGCACCAGGTGCGGCTACTGCAACAGCTGCTGCTGCTGGTTCAATACCATATTCATCTTTAAGAATTCCAGCTAATTCATTAACCTCTTTTACTGTTAAGTTAACCAATTGCTCTGCAAACGCTTTTAAATCTGCCATTTTATTTTTGTTTTAATTGTTTTTAAAATAATCTTTAATTTTTAAAACCTGCTATTCAGGTTTTTCTGATAATGTTTTTAACACACCGGTTAAGGTCTGACCTCCTGATTGTAATGCTGAAATAACATTCTTAGCAGGAGATTGCAATAATCCAATGATATCGCCAATGAGTTCATTTTTGGATTTAATATTAACCAGAAAATTCAATTGATCGTCGCCGGTATAAGTCATTTCTTCTACATAGGCTCCTTTTAAAATAGGTCGATCACTTGTTTTTCTGAACTCTTGAATAAGTTTTGCTGGTGCATTACCAGTTTCAGCGAACATTAATGAAGTAGATCCTTTAAGAACCCCATAAAGTGGTTCCAAATCTTTATCGGTTTTTTCCATT
>CAYNTB010000219.1:1494-4635 GCA_964399905.1 uncultured Bacteroidales bacterium
GTTTATTTTCGCTTTTAAAAAACTTTCCTCTTAAACTTGTTTTTGTTTCAGATTTTAAATCCGAAATATCAGCTAATTAAAAATAATTGCTGTTATTCAGATCCTGTGTTAAAGACTCGATAAACTGATTTTTTTCTTCTCTTGTCATAATTGAAAAATTCTATTTATCAGACAATTTACAGGCTTGCTGATTTGGGTTCGATTTGTACGCCAGGGCCCATAGTGCTTGAAATGTAAATGCTTTTTACGTAAGTACCTTTGGCTGATGTTGGTTTTAATTTGATAATCGTTCCGATTAATTCTTTGGCATTGTCGAGTATTTTTTTGTTATCAAAAGATACTTTTCCAATTCCGGCATGAATAATACCGAATTTATCAACTTTAAAATCAATTTTACCAGCTTTAACGTCTTCTACTGCTTTACCCACTTCCATGGTAACTGTACCAGTTTTTGGGTTCGGCATTAAGCCACGTGGTCCAAGTATACGTCCTAAAGCACCAACTTTAGCCATTACACTGGGCATGGTAATTACAACATCAATGTCAGTCCATCCGCCCTTAATCTTATCGATATACTCATCGAGACCATAATAATCAGCGCCGGCGGCTTTAGCTTCTTCTTCCTTATCAGGGGTGCAAAGAACCAAAACGCGAACTGTTTTACCGGTGCCGTGAGGCAGGGCAACAGTTCCTCTAACCATTTGGTTTGCTTTCCTGGGATCAACGCCAAGGCGAATATCCAAATCAACTGAAGCATCGAATTTTGTATAGGTTGTTTCCTTAACGATATCGATGGCTTTTTCGAGTGGAAATATTTCTTCCTTGTTGTATTTTGCTAAAGCTTCTTTTCTGTTTTTTGTAAGTTTAGTCATTTCCTAATTGCTTATATATTATTGACTAATAATCTAAACGCAACTGCATCTAGTTTTTAGCAAAAGGCGCTTGTCCTTTTATTTTAACACCCATACTACGGGCAGTTCCAGCTACCATTCTCATTGCTGATTCAACCTCAAAAGCATTCATGTCAACCATTTTTCCGGTAGCGATTGCTTGAACCTGCTCCCATGTAATGGTGGCAACTTTGCTTCTGTTTGATTCTGGTGAACCTTTTTTGATTTTGGCGGCTTCCATAATTTGTACAGCTACAGGAGGTGTTTTAATGATAAAATCAAAAGATTTATCCTTGTATACAGTGATGATCACCGGAATAATTTTACCGGCCTGATCCTGTGTACGTGCATTAAATTGTTTGCAAAATTCCATGATATTCACACCTTTGGCACCTAATGCAGGGCCTACAGGAGGAGAAGGATTTGCTGCACCACCTCGTATTTGTAGTTTAATTAATCCGCTAACTTCTTTTGCCATTTTGTTTTAAACTTATTGAGTTTATAATTGGGCTGATTTTGATAATTATTCCTTTTCTACTTGCATGAAGCCTAATTCAAGCGGGGTTTTTCTGCCAAAAATCTTCACCATCACTTTCAACTTTTTCTTTTCTTCGTTGATTTCTTCGATTATTCCGCTAAAACTATTAAAAGGACCATCAATTACAGTCACCGTTTCGCCAACGATGTAAGGAATATTAACTTCCTCGCCCTGTTCGGCTAATTCATCAACCTTTCCGAGAATTCTATTCACTTCGGAAGGGCGGATTGGATCCGGTTCACCTTTTGTTCCCAGAAATCCCAAAACATTCGGTATGTTTTTTACAATGTGTGGAACTTCACCAACTAAAACTGCTTCGATTAGAACGTAACCAGGGAAATAATTTCTTTCTTTGCTGATCTTTTTTCCCTTCCTAACCTGATACACTTTTTCAGTTGGAATCAGCACTTGCGATATGTAGTCCTGTAGGTTCAGACGATTTATTTCACTTTCAAGGTACTCTTTTACTTTTTTCTCTTTTCCGCTAATCGCCCGAACAACATACCATTTTTTAACTTGTTCGCTCATACTAATTCTGGAATTATAATTGATTTATTATCAAATAAAATATTAGATACTTACTACTTAGAAAAGCTTATAAAAGTTTTCCAAGATTGTTTGAAACGAGATATCCATCAAATAAATAACAAATGCTATTATGAGGGAAGCAATGGATACAACGATTGCACTGTTCTGCAATTCACTCCAAGTAGGCCAAGACACTTTATGAACTAGTTCATCGTAGCTGTCTTTTACGTAATTAAATTTTAAAAATTTAGCCATTTATCTAATATTTTTGCACGGGTGGTAGGATTTGAACCCACAACCAATGGTTTTGGAGACCACTACTCTACCAATTGAGCTACACCCGTGTATTTAAACATTTATGTATATGGCAGACAAAGGTACCCGCCGAAGCGGAGTACCTTTCCCGGTCAACATAATTTTAATATTCTTATTCAATGATGTCAGTTACCTGTCCGGCACCTACTGTTCTTCCACCTTCACGGATCGCAAAACGTAGACCTTTATTCATGGCAATTTCTGAAATCAAGTGTACTTCAATTGTTAAGTTATCACCAGGCATTACCATTTCAACTCCTTCCGGAAGGAAAATTTCACCGGTAACATCAGTGGTTCTAAAATAAAATTGAGGACGATATTTGTTGTGGAATGGGGTGTGACGGCCACCTTCTTCTTTTTTCAAAATATAAACCTCAGCTTTGAAGTGTTTGTGAGGGGTTACGGATCCAGTGTGGGCAATAACCATCCCTCTTGTAATTTCGTCTTTATCGATACCTCTTAATAGCAAACCAGCATTGTCTCCTGCTTCACCTTGGTCGAGGATTTTTCTGAACATCTCAACACCGGTAACAACTGATTTCAGTTTTTCAGCACCCATGCCGATGATATCAACAGATTCACCAGTTTTGATAACACCTGATTCAATTCTTCCGGTAGCAACGGTTCCACGACCGGTAATTGAAAATACGTCTTCAACCGGCATCAAAAATGGTTTATCCCTGTCTCTTGGAGGCAATGGAATCCATGAGTCACATGCATCCATTAATTCCATTACTTTGGTAACCCATTTTTCTTCACCGTTCAAAGCACCCAAAGCAGAACCCTGGATAATAGGTGTATTATCTCCGTCAAATTCATAAAAGCTTAACAGGTCTCTGATTTCCATTTCAACGAGTTCTAAAAGTTCTT
>CAYNTB010000220.1:0-4621 GCA_964399905.1 uncultured Bacteroidales bacterium
CCGGAATCAACAAGGATTAAATCCAAACATCAGTGTCGGGGGAGATTTTTTTGCAGGGATCAGTTCTTCGGACCATGATTTCATAAATGAAGCAAGTGATTTCTCCTACGGGAACAATGGATTTCATATGAGAGAGCTTGAACTGTCATTTGTGGCACCCCTTGATCCATTTACCAGGGGCAAGGTTTTCTTATCCGTAACAGAGGATGAAATTGCCATCGAAGAAGCCTATATGGAACTCTTAAATCTTCCCTTTAATATGAACCTGAAAGCAGGGATCTTTTACGCGGCTTTCGGACCCTTAAATCGTTATCACGACCATGCTTTGCCACAGTTTGACCGGCCAAGGGCATTGGTTAACTATTTCAGCAATGGTGGTTTATCAGGCACCGGTTTGTCAGCCGATTTTATGCTTCCCAGCATTTTGATGTCTGATGCCAGCTCATTGAATATTTCTGCGATAAATGGTGGCAATAATGTAAGTTTTAATACCGAAGGGAAACAACATATTCTTTTTGTCGGTCAGTGGAAAAATTATTACGATCTCACAAAAAACAGCTATCTGGAATATTGCCTCAACAGTGCCATAGGGAAAAATGATATTAATGGACAATACAATTCATATGTAAACAGTTTGGGGATCACCTATAAATGGACACCACTTGGACGCGAGAAATACCGCACCATTGATTGGAGGACAGAATTATTTTACGGAATTTATGAAACTCCGACAACAGATATCATCAGCAAGGGATTTTATTCTTCCTTTCAAAATAAATTAAACAGCCGTTTTTGGACCAGTTTCAGGATCGGATATTCAGAATTACCATACGATAACAGTCAGAAAGAATGGGATTTTACTGCCTGTTTGGATTTTTGGCAAAGCGAGTTTGTATTTTTCAGGCTCCAATATCAATACAACAGCCGCGAGATTTTCGACATGAAAGCTTTTCCCAATATTGAATTGCCTTCTGATCACAGCATTATTTTACAAGTTAACTGGGCCATGGGTCCACATAAACATGAAGCTTACTAAATTCATTCCTAATATTAAATGATTTATAAAATGAAATATAAACACATGAAAAACAGAAATTTACAACAACTATTTACTGCCACTATTTTCATTCTTTTTTCTATGAATATGGTCCCTCTTTCTGCTTCTGGCAATGGAACCCTTAAAGTGGTTTGCTCTTTTTCGGATTATGCAAGCATTGCCCGCGAAATAGCGAAAGATAAAGCAGAGGTCGAATTTATCGCCTCCGGGGAACAGGATCCTCATTTTGT
Source organism: uncultured Bacteroidales bacterium (assembly GCA_964399905.1). GTDB lineage: Bacteria > Bacteroidota > Bacteroidia > Bacteroidales. The sequence goes on from CAYNTB010000220.1 coordinate 1,288, forward strand.
GCCCCCTAAACCAAGTTTTGCCATGCAGCTCAAAGATGCCGACCTGTGGATCACCACCGGTTTGGATTTAGAAGGTTGGTCAACCACCCTCCTCGATAAAGCACGCAACAAAAACATTATGGACGGAGCAATTGGTTTTGTTTCCGTTTCTGACGGAGTTAATATTCTTGATAAAGTTGAAAAGGGAGACCGGACGGAAGGGGATGTGCATTTAATGGGAAACCCGCATATTAATACGGGCCCGATGAACTGGAAAGTTATTGCCCACAATATTGCCATTGGGCTGATGAAAGTTGATCCGGACAATACTGCATATTACGAAAAAAACAGGGATGAATTTTGCCACAAGGTTGATGTTGCACTTTTTGGCGAAGAGCTTACCCAAATGATCGGAGGTGATGCACTGACAAAAATGCTCGAAAATCATACGCTTTTTACATTTCTCAATAAAGAGTACCAGGGCGAAAAGTTGATTGGGAAATTAGGGGGATGGCTCAAAAAAGCCATGCCTTTCAGAGATAAAAAGATTGTTGCTTATCATAAAAACTGGGCCTATTTCTGCGATACTTTCGGACTTGATATTATTGGGTTTATCGAACCCAAACCGGGAATTCCACCATCAGCCAAACACGTTCAGTTCATGATCAATTTAATTGAAGAACAAAACATTAACCTGATGCTTGTTGCCAGTTATTTTGAAAAGAAATCGCCTGAAATGATCGAGGCTAAAACAGGTATTCATGCTTTGTTTTTGCCACTTTTTGTGAATGGGGTTGCAGAAGTTAGCAATAATTTTGAATTGGTCGATTACTGGATTGATCATATTAACCAAACTATTAAATAATTTATATGTTAGAGAATCTTATTTTTTTATCGGCACCGATTGCAGCCTGTATATTATTGGCCGGAATATTAAGTTATTTTGGCAATCACATTCTGTCAAGGGGCATTATATTTATTGATATTGCCGTTGCACAAATTGCTGCACTCGGAACCATGATTGGTTTATTGCTGGGATTTACGCAGGAATCTCATTGGGTTGAATTCTCTTCCTATGCCTTTACATTAATCGTGATTTCTGCATTTGCCTTAACAAAATTTCAAAAGCAAAAAATATCGCAGGAAGCCATTATCGGAATTATTTATTGTTTAGGATTGGGAATTGCATTGCTCCTGGCCGAAAAAATTCCCGGAAGCTCAAATTACATTACAAAAACCATTACCGGGAATATTTTATGGGTTACGTGGTCGCAGGTGTTTCATATACTATTATTATTTGCCCCCATTGCCATTATCCATATCATATTCAGAAAACAGTTTACAAAAATTTCCGACGCTTCAAAACAAAGCAAACTGCCCTACTCATTGGGCCGTGTTCGGATTTATGAATTGGTGTTTTATATCACATTTGGAATTGTTATTGTAAAATCAGTTCCCATTGCAGGAATATTTCTGGTGTTTATATTACTTGTTGCACCAACGGCTGCCATCACCTTATTTACAAATAATTGGAAAAAACGCTTTATCTGGAGCTGGATCATTGGGTTTTTAGGTTCTCTTTTGGGTGTTTATTCGTCATATACCCTTAATGTTTCAAATGGCCCTGCAATCGTATGTATCCTGGGGATTTTTGTATTCGTTCTGGCATTCGTAAAATTATTTAAAAAAGCAACAAACTAAGCCTGTTAAAACTATGGAAATACTTGAATTTATGCTGATCCCGTTTATTGCCTGTCTGTTATTAATAGGGGCAAATGTATATTTTGGGATACATGTTATTAAGAGAGAAATCATTTTTATTGATATCGCATTGGCACAAATTGCTGCATTAGGCAGCGTTATTGCAACCATCATTTTTGAACAATTCAGCATCGCACAACACCACGAATACCATGGAGAAGATAATTATTTTACTTTTTCATTTTCATTGCTGTTTTGTACCATTGCTGCCATTGTATTTTCTCTGCTAAAAAACAAAAAAATAAAGATTCCGCTGGAGGCCCTGATAGGAATAGCATATGCCGTTGCAACTGCAGCTGCCGTAATTTTTCTGGATAAAAGTGCAGGAGGAGATGTTCACATTCATGATATGCTTACAGGTTCTCTTTTATGGGTAACCTGGCACCAGGTTGTAAAACTGGCTGTTATCATAGGCATTGTAGGCCTTTTTCATTTCATCTTCAGGAAAAAGTTTTTTAAACTCTCCGATAATTATTATAAAGATAAAACCGGGGTGAAAAACAAACGGTTTTGGGATTTTATGTTCTATTTTTCATTCGGGATCGTTATTGTACAGGCCGTACATGTTGGGGGTATCCTAACCGTATTTGCTTTTCTGATTATTCCTGCTTCCATTTCATCTTTGTATGCCACAAAATGGTATGCACGTATTTTTATCGGATTGGGTATTGGAGCTTTGGTAACATTTTTGGGGCTTTATTTTTCCTGGGAGCTGGATGTTCCATGTTCACCCGTCATTATTTTATTTTTAGGAGTGGTCTTGTTACTGTCACTTATCATTAAACGCCTGAAAAAACCATTAAAAACGATTCGGAAATGAAAAAATCAAAATGGAATTTCATTATTGATGTCATCATGTTTATTGTAATGATGGCAATAATTGGCATTGGATTATTAAACAAATATGTATTATTAACCGGTCAGAAAAAATGGGACAAATTTGGCAACAATATGGAATTTAGCTGGCTGGGGCTCGACCGGCAGGAATGGAACGATATTCATTTCATCCTTGGGTTGGTACTTTTTGGACTACTGGTACTTCACATTTTACTGCATTGGAAAATGATGGTCAATATTTATAAATGCATGATAAAAAGCAGGGGATTGAGAATTTTTTTGGCCTGGATTTTTTTATTGATATCCTTCTTTTTGGTTCTTTTTTTCCTGATCGCCAAACCAGTGGTAGAAGAACCTGCCTCCCACTTCAGAAATCGTGTTACTGATATAGATAATCAGGGGGTTACAATTACCGAGACAATCCCGGACGAAGCACAGATGCCCATCACAGATACGCTTCAAAAAAACAGGCATCATGACGAAATCCTTCATACAACCAATCCGGACATGGAGATTAATGGAACCATGACATTGGCCGAAGTTTCGGCAAAATATGCTGTTCCCGCCGATTATCTTAAACAAAAGTTAAACATCCCGCTTTCTACATCAAATAATGAACGCTTGGGCCGCCTGAGAAGATCGCTGGGATTTACGATGAGTGAGGTTGAAGAAATTATTGTGCTTTATCAGAAAGAAAATAACATTAAAAACTAATACTATTAGCTGATCAGGGGGTGACACCCGCCAGTTGGCGGGT
>CAYNTB010000221.1:0-4617 GCA_964399905.1 uncultured Bacteroidales bacterium
AATACCGATGATCAGTGTGGTTGCAAAACCCTGTACCGGACCTGAACCGAAAATATACAATACAATACCCGTCAATAAAGTGGTTACGTTACCATCAATAATTGCTGAATATGCATTTTTATAACCGTCCTGTATGGCCAGTCGCAATCCTTTCCCTGCCCTTACTTCTTCTTTGATACGTTCATAGATGATTACGTTTGCATCAACGGCCATACCAAGGGTAAGAACGATACCTGCAATACCCGGAAGTGTAAGCACCGCTCCTAATGATGCCAGCACACCGAAGAGAAAGAAGATGTTTGTTAAGAGTGCCAGGTCGGAGATCATACCTGCTTTATTGTAATATATGATCATATAAAATAAAACAAGTGTAAAAGCAATAACAAATGACCATAAACCAGCATTAATGGCTTCATTTCCAAGTGAAGGTCCAACAACGGCTTCTTCGAGAATTCTGGCAGGGGCAGGGAGCTTTCCTGCTTTCAGAATATTTGCAAGGTCCTTGGCTTCTTCGATGGTCATATTTCCACCTGAGATTTCAGTACGTCCGCCTGCAATTTCATTGCTCACATTGGGGTGGGTGTATACATAATTATCGAGTACAACAGAAACCTGGCGGCCAACATTTTCACCCGTTAATCGTCGCCATTCCCTGGCTCCGTCCGAGTTCATTCCCAGGGTAACACTGGGCTGTCCGTTTTGGGTGTAATCCTGACGGGCATCAACAACCACATCTCCCATCATGGCTGCGCCACCATCCCTTGAAGCTTTTAAAGCAATAAGTTCGAGCATATTGGGGCGATAATCTTTAGGTTTAACTGTCCAAACCAATCTTAAATCTCTTGGAAAAATATTTCGAACTTTTGATAAAAGATTGTTCACGCGGGCTGTGTCTTTGATATATGCATAACCTACTGCAGCTCCATCACTTGCAACATATTGTCCCTGCTGATTTCTGAAATAGGCAGGTGTTAAATATGCATAAAGCGGGTTTTCTTTTTCGTACTCGGCAAAAGTTTGTTCCTGGCTCGATTGTTCGGTGCTTGCCGAATCTGAGGTAAGTTGTTGAAGCAAAGATGAAGCTGAGTCTGCAGTCGTTGTTTCAGCTTTAACTTCGGGAATCGTTGTTTGTCCGGCCTCAGCAGATTGATGTTCACTCAGTACTGCTTCGGTTTCCAGTATATTTACCAGTCTGTTGTTGGCATCTGTGAAGAAAGTGGTCAATTCGTTAAAACGATAGTTTTCCCAAAATTCCAACTGAGCGGTACCTTGTAATAATTTACGCACCCTGTCCGGATCTTTGATCCCGGGCAGTTCCACTAAAATCCTACCGGTATTCGGGATGCGTTGGATATTGGGCTGGGCCACACCAAAACGGTTAACACGTGTATTTAAAATATTAAAGGCCCTGTCGATTGCTCCGTCGGTTTCTTCGCGGATCACGGCCATAACTTCTTCATTGGTCGAATTATATTTGATCCGGTCGCGGAATTCTACTTTGGTAAAAATAGCTGAAAGTTGAGCGTTGGGATCCACTTCTGAAAAAGCCTCGCCGAACAAAGTCACATAATCCCTTTGGCTGTCGAGCTGTTTCTCGCTGGTCCTTTGCAATGCTGCCAGGAAAACCGGATCATCGCTGTTTCCGGATAAGGCTTTAATAATATCTTCAACTTTTACTTCAAGGGTAACATTCATCCCTCCTTTTAAATCCAGTCCCAGGTTAATTTCCCTTTCTTTACATTCACCGAATGTATATTTTCTGAGTAAGATGTTGAATACTTCTTCACTGGAAATTGAATCGAGGTAATAATTTTCCCTTGCTTTGGTAATTGAATCAATTAATCTACCTTCTTCGAGTGCGTTACCTTTGGCCAGTGAGGCGGCCAATTGACGACTAATATCCTGATTGGCATATTCCCGGGCATCTTTTTCTACCTTATTGGTCACAAATGTGAACGATAGCTGGAATAAACATACCAGCGCAAATGCAATGGCGAAAAATTTGATTGCTCCTTTGTTTTGCATGTGTTTAGATTTTATAGGTTTTAATTCCGTTTTTGAGGGTGCAAAAATAGAATATTATATTTAATTTAACAATAGATGGTGCAATTTAGCAATTTATCGTTAAAGCATCAGAATGAATTCGTTTAATTGTGTAAGGAAAAACTCAAACTTGCTCTGCGGAATACGATTTTTGACTTGGATGCTGATTTACGGATCTTAGTGTTAATTCATCTGATTGGAATAAAGCAGCGCTATCAGGGAGGAGCATAAAAGCTTGATAATGATATTTAAAATTATTATTTAAGGAGGCGGCATTAAAATTTTAATTATTTTTGTCGACGAATTTTTTTCTTACCTAAATAACTGATTAAAATTAAAACAAATAATCTGAGTCACTAAATGTATTTAATTTAATATCAAATAGAATTTTACACCAAAATTAAGAAATGCATAATCGCGCTAAATTGAGTGATCCTGATCTTCAGCGCAGTAAGGATCAAAAGTTTGTTTATAAGTTCGATGCTGAAACCGGGATTCTTTATAAATATTATTATGGGGAAATCAGCATTTATGATATCACTTCTTCGTGGAATGAAGCTTTTAGTAAGAATTTGATTCCCAAAGAAACGAAAGGATTTATTTTGGATTACCAGGGTGCAAGCTTCCATTTTAAGATTGAAGAGCATATTAAAATCGCTGAATTTTACCGGTCTAATTTAGAAGTCTTTGGTGGTTTTAAAATTGCCATTATAACGACAAACCCCAAAGATGTGATCGTTCCAACCATGGTCGAAAAGAAAGATAATGGTTATTTTTCAAAACCCTTTAGCACCCTACCGGCAGCAATCGGCTGGGTTTTGAGTTAAATTAAAATCTGCTAGCCGTCAATCAAACGCATGCCTGCATCATTTTTACGTGCGCCTTTTACCCTTCCGGAAACGGCTTCGATCTGTTCCAGTTCTTTCGATGTTAGTTGAATGTCCAGTGAATCTATATTTTCTTTGAGATAGGTTCTGCGTTTGGTACCCGGAATCGGAAAAATATCATGACCCTGTGCTTTGATCCAGGCCAGTGCAAGCTGGCCGGCTTTACAGGCTTTCGATTCAGCCATTTTTTCAAGGGTGTTAACAATCTGCATATTGTGTTTAAAATTTTCACCCTGAAACATTGGAATATCGGAACGGTAATCCCGCTCACCAAATTGCGCAGGGCTCTTTATGTTCCCTGTTAAAAATCCCCTGCCCAAGGGGCTGTAAGGAACAATTGCCACATCAAGTTCACGGCAGGCAGGGATGATTTCTTTTTCGATATCGCGAACCCATATGGAATATTCAGACTGAAGTGCAGTTATGGGATGAATGGCAAATGCCCTTTTAAGGCTTTTTACGGAAACTTCCGATAAACCGAGGTAACGAACTTTGCCAGCCTGAACCAAATCGGCCATGGCACCCACACTTTCTTCAAGCGGCACTTCCGGATCGATTCGGTGTAAATAATACAAATCGATATAATCAGTACCTAATCTTTTTAAGCTCGCATCACATGCTTTTTTAATATATTCAGGCCGGCCATTCAATCCGCCCTCGTTTGGGAGAAAGCCAAATTTGCTGGCCAGTACGATCTTTTTACGGACGTTTTTTAGTGCTTTTCCAACAAAAGTTTCATTATGCCCGTTTCCATATACATCGGCAGTGTCGAAAAAATTGAGCCCCATCTCAAGTGCCAGTTCAATGGTAGCCATCGACTCCTTGTCATCTGTCGGCCCATACCATTCCGACATCCCCATGCATCCCAGGCCAATTCCCGAAACCATCAATTCGCTATTTCCTAATTTGTACTGTTTCATTGTTTTAGAAAAATGGTAAAATTTAATAAATGAAAAAATCTGAAATTTGAAATATGGAATCCTCAATTTCGCACCTCAACACCCTAACACTCAAACACCCTAACACCTCAACCTTTATACGTAATCCATTTCCATAATTCTTTATACGTTGCTTTTTTGCCGTACATCAAAATACCCGTACGATAAATCCTGCCTGCCATCCATGTTGTGAATAGAAAACCCAGTATGAGCAAAGCCATCGAAAGGGCAAGTTCGCCATATGGAACCCCAAAAGGAATGCGCACCATCATTACAATAGGGGAGGTGAGGGGGATCATCGACAGCCAAAAAGCAACGGGCCCGTCAGGGTTTTGCATGATAAATTGTGCCATGATCATTGAAAAAATAAGCGGGATCGTAATGGGCAACATAAATTGCTGGGTGTCAGCCTCGCTATCTACGGCTGAACCGACGGCAGCAAATAAGGCTGCGTATAATAAGTAACCGGTGAGGAAAAAGAAAATAAAGGATAAAATGATAACCCCGAAGTTGATGGAAGAAATGGCCTCGAAAACCATTTCCAGATCACTCTGATCCTCAGAAAGATCAGGGACTGCCGTTGACGAAATGATTTGATTACCGGTCATTAATTCTTTTTTAGGAGTCGGCATCTGATCCTTAAATGCAATTTGAAAAACACCTACGATGCTAAATGTGAGAATGATCCAGAGCGTTAACTGGGTCAGCCCGACCAGCCCGATGCCAATAATTTTTCCCAGCATCAATTG
>CAYNTB010000222.1:0-4607 GCA_964399905.1 uncultured Bacteroidales bacterium
GAATTACCCGGAAACGATCCGGAGCTTTATACGGATGAGTTTTTGGATACGATCCGCGATTGGAGCAATTATTCAGTAATGGGCCTGGGTGAAGCGACTCATGGGACGAAGAATTTCTTTAAGCTTAAACAAAGATTGTTTAAGTATTTGGTCGAAAATTACGGATATAAAGTGCTGGCTTATGAGTTTAGTTTCCAAAAATCGCTCAAAGTAAACGATTATGTTTTATATGGCAAAGGTTGCATAGATTCCCTGTTTATTGGCGAATTATGGATTCAGGATAATGAAGAGGAATTGGGATTGATACGGTGGATGAGGGATTATAATTCTGATAAAAAAGATTCCGATAAAATTCAGTTTATCGGAATTGATAACCAATTGGATGCATATGCACCATGCGACATACTGAAATATTTTGAACAGGTATCCCCAAATTTTGCCCTGGCTCATCCACAAATTATTTATAGCCTAAAGAATCTGAAGCCTGTCAAATACCGTGAAATATCAAAAATGGAATATTTGAAACGGGAAAAAATCTATCATGAATTTTATAACCAGGCCAGGGCTTATTTTACTGCCCATCCTGTTTCCGGTTCAAATATAAATGTTGAAATATTGCTCCACCTGATTGAATCTCTGATTCAGTCCAATGACTTTTTATACCGATACGCAGTAGAAGATTATAATCTCAGGGATTATCAACTTGCAACCAATGTTATGTGGGTAAAGGAATACATGAAAAATAAGGGCGTGGCTGTTTGGGCGCAAAATGCACATATTGCCAAAGACCCTGAGCTATATCCTGAAGGTAAGGGAGGTGGAGCAATGGGGATTTATTTAAGAGATTTTCTGGGGAAAGAATACTTAAGTGTTGCAACGGGCTTTACAAAAGGGAAGTTTAAAGCAGTAACTTCCGATTCATTAGGTAAAGACACCAAACCATTCACTTTTGAGATCAAAGAAAATCCTCCAGAAAATTCTGTGAATTATCTCTTTGACCAATTACAATATTCAAATTTCGTTTTAAATCTGGATCAACTTGACAGAAATACAAAACTCCACAATTATTTAAATGAATTAAAACCTATGTTAGGGGTGGGAGACTGGTATGCCGGGAGTCCTGCGTTCCATTATTCGGGTGACAGAATTATTAATTTAATTCAGGCTGATGATGTATTGTTTTATGTTACCGATACTGAACCTGTTCCCATTATTGAACGATGAATCAACAAGGTCATAAAACGGGTATTATTCACTATCTGTCATGGAATTTCCTTGCTTATTATTCTGTTTTTATCGGGATTATCATTATCGTAAAATGGATTTTTATTTTAATATCCGATGAAATAAAAGAAGGCAGGTATGAAATTACATTGCATGTATTTTCAGAATTTCTGATGGCAATCATTTCAATCCTAAGTGGTTTTATGATTTTTAACAAAAAAATCAAAGGGTATATTATCAATCTTGTGGCTCAATCAATGATCATTTACTCTGTTATAAATGCCATCGGTTACTATTTGGAATTAAGGGAAACCGGCATAATGCCATTGCTTATTAGCTGTTTATTTTTTTCGTTTTATTATATGATTCTAATTTTGAACTTCTTAAAAAAATGGATGATAAACGTGACCCCGGAATAATTTAATGATGGCAAAAAAAAACAAACTAAAATGAATCGGTCGGGCATAAAATATATTTGTTTCTCCATGATATTACTGCTGATCCAGTCAGCTATATTGCTTATATGTTCAGGTCGGGTTTATCATCCAAGATATCTGTTTTTTATGATACTGAATTTGCTCTATACAATTGGAGCTTTTATGTTTTTGTATAAGAAAAATCCCGAGCTTCTCAATATCCGGGGAACAAAAAAAGGGGATGCCAAGAAATGGGACCAATATCTGTTAGCTGCGCATCATCTCTTGTTAATTATTATTTTACCCATTGTCATTGGCTTTGACTATCGAATTAACGGCTGTTATTTGAATCAGTATTATTTAATTCCCGGATATCTGTTATATGCTTTGTCCAATTTTCTGGTATTGAGTGCCATGGCCGTAAACCGGCATTTCGAAACAAATGTCCGTATTCAGAACGACCGGGCTCATAACACCGTTACAAAATTTCCTTATAACTTTGTCAGGCATCCTGCTTATCTGGGTTCAATATTATGGGCCTTAGGGATTCCGATGATACTGGGTTCATTGATGGGATTTATTCCAGCCGGGATTGCGATCATTCTGATGGTGATAAGAACCGGTCTCGAAGACAAATTACTCATAAAAGAATTGCAGGGCTATTCAGATTATAGCAATAAAATCAAATACCGATTGTTACCAATCTTATACTAATCTATGTTGAAATTATATAAGCAATGAAAAAAATATTGCCTTTGTTATTGATCATCATATTTACAGCCTGTGGACGGCAAAATACAACCCAACCATTGACAGGTTTCTGGCAGGGTCCGCATCCCTCAAATCCGGATAAAAAATTTTACGTGAATATTCAATCCGAAGATGATTCAATGAAAGCTTCAGGATATTGGACCCTCAATAATTTTTACCAGTCCGAATTTAAAATTGATAGTGTTGTGCTTTCGAATGATTGTGTTAGTTTTTATGTCCCCGACTGGGCCTGTTATTATAGCGGTAAATTAATAGATGAAAACAATATTGATGGGGGTTTTAATTGTGCGAATGAGCCTTTTGATAAAGTCGGGCTGATTAAAAATGATGCTGCCGCAAAATATCTGACTTTGCCCAAAGCCGACCATGCTGAGCATTCTAAATATAATTACAATGCACCTGAATGTCAGTTAGATTTAATAGCGGCTGCGCCTGCATTTTCACACAACGACACCTTGTTTATAGAAAGTATGGTGGGTGAAATTATAGATGGAAATTATGGACGAATCAATTCTTTGTTGATAATTAAAAATAATAAACTTATTTGCGAAGAATATTTTTTCGGTTATACCCGAAATGATTTGCACCCAATCGAATCTTCGACCAAAAGTATAAGCTCGCTGCTGCTTGGGATTGCAAAGGATCAGGAATGCCTTTTTGATCTTGACGAACCATTATACCATATCTTTACCGGTTATCCGCATTTAAAAAAAACAGGATATAAGGATATTACGATCAAACATTTGCTGACCATGACTTCAGGCTTTAGGGTGCAGGACAAGGAGTTGTTCAACGGCATTCATAACCGGATTTCTTTTGCCCTTAACCGGGAATTGCTTAATCCGGCAGGTGCAAAATTTGCCTATGATGGCGGAAATACGGAAATCCTTGGTGCCATAATCAGGCAAAAAACAGGGATGTATGCCGATGAGTTTGCTGATAAATTTTTATTTAAGCCCTTGGGTATAAATGATTACAATTGGGAAATTTATAAACAGGACGGATATCCTTCTATGGCCGGTTCATTGTGGCTCAAACCAATAGATATGGCAAAGATTGGATTACTTGTGCTAAATAAAGGTAAGTTTGCTGGCAAACAAATTATTTCTGAAGATTGGATTCGGGAGTCAAGCTCAAAAAAAGTTGCAACACATATTAAGGGCGATGATTATGCCTATCATTGGTGGAACATCCATCTGGAATCGAAGGGAAAACGCTATAACTGTATCTGGGCCAACGGCTGGGGCAGCCAGTTTATTTATATCATCCCTGAAATAGGAGGTGCAATTGTTACAACAGGTCATAATTACGAAAATGATTCGTGGGCAATAACAGCAGGGATTGAAAAATATCTGTACCTGCTGGATTAATTTAGCTATCTGATTGATGATTTTAGCAGTGCAAGTAACACAATAAACCCAAATATAAGAGCCAGACTTACAAGTACTTTTATCCACCCATCTTGTTTTCTTTGTGATTCAATATTTTCAGACACCATAAAAAGTACGTTGTAATTAAGGTTGGAAAGACAAAAAATAAATCGATATATCAAGTATAAATTGTCCAAACCCGTACAAAATCCTGTTCACTTGCGCGCATTTTTAATACTCTAAAATCTATCAAACAATTTGTTATTAAGTAAGTTAGGTAATTAGGCATGGTTTTGGAAATCTTTATTCAGACCTAAGCAAAAAACATGAAAAATGAAAGATTTATCAAAATTGCCAAATATCGAAAAACCCTTGGAAGAAAAATTAATATTACTGGGGATTACATCCCCAAGCGATTTGACCTATCTGGGGAGCAAAGAAGCTTACTTAAGAATGCGATTGATTTTTCCACAAGATGCAGGAATCAATCTCCTTTATGCTCTTGAGGGAGCGATTCGTGGAATTAACTGGCGAATGTTAAGAAAAGAAATAAAAGCTGATTTACGAAAGTTTTATCAGCTATTTGCGAACCTCAATTTTCAGAAACAAAGGGAGTAGAACTCTTGGATTTGAATGCCAGTCTGCCGAAATGAACAAAAGGCAGTAATATCGATAAGCCGGGCTACTGGGATCTATTCGATCTGGTAATATTCAGTACACAATCATTTCTGATTTTACAATCTTGCTGTTTTAAGTGATTTCTTCCTGTTTTTTAATGCCATCGAAATGGTGATAAGGATAAAAAGCCCCGTGATAAACGATGAAA
>CAYNTB010000223.1:0-3717 GCA_964399905.1 uncultured Bacteroidales bacterium
CAACTCAAAATATGCCACCCCAAGTGTCTCTATTATCGTTTACGCCGTGATGGGCTTCATTTTTGCCGTTACAGGCGAATTCAAAGAACTGGCCGTATTGTCAAGCGTTTCCTATTTATTAATTTACCTCGGGGTTGTTGTTGCCGGAATTAAACTTCGAAAGACAAGGCTAAAAATAAAAGATGCCTACAAAATACCGGGTGGTTACATCATCCCTGCACTATCTGTGATCGTTATTCTTTGGCTTTTCACCAATTTGGCATGGATCGAATTAAGAGCCATGATCATATTTGTGGCCATTTTAACCATTCTTTATCTTGCCATTAATTTTTTCAACAAACAAAAACCGAAAAAATAATGCAACATTAAATCACCTCAAAGTTTTTATCTGCCATGCAGCTGATTCACTTCAAATTTTAAATTGATTTTCAATGATTTAACCATTTAATAAAATAATATAATGAAATCAAATACTTTGTTCCTTTTAATGGGTTTATTTTTTATTTCAACCCAAGCCCTTTGTCAGACTGGATTGACGAAGAACAAACAGGAAGTTATTAATTCAGTTGAAAGACACCAACAAGAATTGATCGAACTGAGTGATCAGATTTGGGCTTTGGCGGAGACCGCTTTGCTGGAATACAATTCATCGCAGATTTTGGCAGATTATGCAGAAAAACAAGGATTTAATGTAGAAAGAGGAGTAGCCGGCTTACCCACTGCTTTCGTTGCATCCTATGGTTCAGGCAAACCCATCATTGGTGTTTTAGGCGAATATGATGCTTTGCCCGGACTTTCACAAAAAGCTCAGACAACCAAAGAAGAACTGAAGGCTGATGCTCCCGGTCATGGCTGTGGGCATAACTTATTAGGCGTGGGAGCTTTTGGTGCTGCTTTATCCATTAAAGAGCTTATTGAATCCGGCAAACTGAAAGGCACGATACGGTTTTATGGTACGCCTGCCGAAGAAAATTACTCTGGCAAAGTTTATATGGCCCGCGAAGGATTGTTTAACGATCTGGATGTTTGTCTGGATTGGCATCCGGGATACGAAAATGAAGCAAGCATGCAAAGTTCACAGGCTATCAGAGATTACATTATTTCATTTACAGGCAAGAGCGCCCATGCAGCAGCCGATCCGTGGAATGGACGCAGTGCCCTGGACGCCGCTGAATTATTTACTTCAGGCATCAATTATTTGCGCGAACATGTTAAACCAAGCGTTAGGATGCATTATGTATTTACCGGAGCAGGAAAGGTTCCCAATGTGGTTCCTGAAGAAGCAAGTGTCTGGTTATGGATCAGAGATACAAAACAAAACGGTGTAGGAATTGTTTCTGACCGGATGCAGGAAATTGCTAAAGGAGCTGCGTTGATGGCCGGTGTTAAATACGAGGTTAAATTAAACAGCGGTTTGTACGAATTGCTTAAGAATGAAACCGGCGAAAAAGTTTTGCATCAGAATATGGAGTTGGTGGGCCCGATTAAATACTCAGAAGAAGAACTGGCTTTTGCCGATGAAATCATGAAATCCTGTGATATGGAACCACAAGGCATCAAGGGCGGCATCAAGCCCCTGGAAGCAAAAAAAGATGACCCTCCCGGAGGTTCAACAGATGTGGGGGATGTTAGTCAAATCGTACCCCAAATCAGTTTGTCGGCTACCACCACTCCATACATGGCACCCTGGCATTCGTGGGTGGTAGTTGCGTCTGGCGGAATGAGCATTGGTCACAAAGGGATGTTATTTGCTTCCAAAGCACTTGGAACAACGATGGTTGATTTGTTTGAAAATGAGAAACTGAGAATGGAAATCAAAGAAGAATTCCTGAAGAAAAAAGGCAATGAAAAATGGGTACCTATGGTTCCAGATGGATTGCCTCCATTTCCGGATTCAAAAACAAAATCCAATTAAATTGTGATTTTAAAATAAAAGATTGGTTTTAACATTTTCTTCACATAAAATGAGCACAGAAATAATTATTTGTATCGGGGACAGCCTTACCGAAGGATATGGCATTCCGGAAGGAAGCTGCTGGCCCTATTTGCTGAACCAACAAATGGATCAGGAAATTATTAATTGCGGGATTTGTGGCGATACTACCGGAGGAATGCTGGCACGATTCTATGAAATGGTAATCGTTCAGAAACCAAATTATGTCATCATTATGGGCGGGACCAATGATATTTGGTTCAATATACCCGACAATCAAATCATAGGTAATATACTGGCCATGACCCGCCATGCCAGACATCATCAAATTCAGTCGATCATCGGCATCCCGACTCCGTATTACCTGCCTCAAATTGATGATGGTGGACGAATGTTTATGGATTTAAAGGGGATGGATCGGCGACTGAAGGAGTACCATACATCTTTGATAAAATTCATATCAGATGATCAACAGCCTTTTATTGATTTTTCTAAAAACATGCATCCCGCTTTGTTTTTGGAAGATGGGCTTCATCCGAATCAGGAAGGACATAAAATGATGGCAGAAGTGGCGAAAAAAAGCCTGGAATTTATCCTGTCAAAATAACAAACAAATATTAGTTAGATTTTATTATTTCAGCATAAATTGATCTAACTAAAAACATGAAGTAGTTTTGTGAAAAGATGAAGTGATTTTATAAAAACATGAAGTAGTTTTACAAATACTTAAAAAAGTTTTTCAAGATGCGTGATTTTCGGCTCCGAACATACAATTTACAGAAATCAGATTTGCACCCTTCAATACTTCCCGTCTCCGACGGGCCACTCAGGGTGCGACAAATGGTTGTTGGGCAATATATACTCCTCCTATGTATCCCGCAAAGGTTGGGATATTCAGGTTACGCTAAAAAAGTTAACACGCACGAAATGTTTAATTCTCACAAAATTTTAAATCCCTGTCGAACAGTTTAAACTTTTCAGGATTTAAGAGGTACGGTTTTATATGATTGAGGGCCAGATCCAGATTTTTTTTGGCTTTATCAGTTAGTCCTTCTTTAAATTCCCATTCATAACCCCTGATATGAATTAAGAATGTAGGGGGACTTTTATCGTAAATCTTTTTACATAAATCAACAATATAACCGGGAGATGCGGCATGTGTTGTAAAGGTAATTTTTGAAGATTCACTTACACGAGTTATACAAAAATCATCGATTTCTTCAACCGAGGCATCAATAAAGATCGCGATATCTTTATCTGCAATCGCATCTGCATCTTCTATATTTAGCTGGTAATTACTGTCAAATTCGAGGCCCTCGATTTTATTTTCTTCGGCCCAAATTTCGATACTTTCAATAAAAGCATTTCCCAATCCATCATCCTGACGCCCGGGATTTCCGTATCCGTAAAGTAAAATTTTCATCCTGTAAAAATATATATAAAACAGTACTTAACTTTTGAAAATTTGAAGAGCCTAAAATTTTGATCATTTTAATCAACTTAGGAACTTCAGCTAATTTGGACCCTAAATAAAACAGGCTGCAATAAATTGCAACCCGTTTCATCAAATCCACCTAAGTGAAATAATCGATTGTACTATGTTCTTTTTTTATCGATCAGATTGTTTTTGGAATCAAACAAATTGATCTCCAGGGGCATTTTCCCCAAAGCGTGTGTAGCGCAACTCAAACACGGATCATAGGCCCTGATGGCAACCTCACAGGCATTCATCATGGGTTCGGTAATTTCTTTCTGACCGTTCATTTGTGCCTCAGCTACTTTAC
>CAYNTB010000223.1:3759-4067 GCA_964399905.1 uncultured Bacteroidales bacterium
GGTCATTATCATCAATTCTATAGTGATGGAACAAGGTACCGCGAGGCGCTTCAATTAAACCGACTCCTTCTTTTTGCTTCAATCCCTTGGTCACCAATTCTCCTGACAACAAATCCGGGTCGTTCAATAGTTCCTTCATCATTTCAGCAGAGTGAAGAGTTTCAATTAATCAAATTTTATCCAATAACTACTTTTACTTCACATTCCTCTTTTGTTGATAATGGCAAAGTATTTCCTTTGATAGTTTTGCCATCAACAAAAATATCTTTAACACCTTTTTCTACATTATTTGGATTTTGAATATTTAT
>CAYNTB010000223.1:4077-4604 GCA_964399905.1 uncultured Bacteroidales bacterium
TTGTGCAAGCGGAGTTGGAATAAAGTCGATGGTATTCATTCGAGCCAATGGGCCAACCCTGTACCATCCATCCTGTTTTCCGTATTCGAGCAGATATGGGAATTTCATATAGCTCCAATTTCTGACTTCTTCGCCTATATACTCCAAATAATCCTGATAGTCGACATCATGCAGAATTTTTTTACCATCGGCATCAACGGCCCTTAGCACCCCATGGTATAAATCCAATGCACCATCTTTACGAACAAGGCTCAAATGATTGGAAGGGAATGCTGCAAAAGTATCAATTAATCCGGCATGTTCTTTATGATATCCTTTGAAAAGATCAAGTGCTGCATGAGACCATTCGATCATTTTGTCAATATTCAACGGATCGGGACCTTTCAGGAAATTATCTCTTTCCTCAACGGTTAAATGGCGGTTGATCCCCCCGGGTATTGCACCTGTACCATGAATTTTTTTACCGGCTGTGGCTTTTATTATTTCCTGGCCATTTTTACGCATCATTACACCCTGGACCGCAAGGT
>CAYNTB010000224.1:0-4594 GCA_964399905.1 uncultured Bacteroidales bacterium
ATCAGATTTTTATTC
The DNA here is from genome assembly GCA_964399905.1 of uncultured Bacteroidales bacterium. Lineage (GTDB taxonomy): Bacteria > Bacteroidota > Bacteroidia > Bacteroidales. Next base: position 16 of record CAYNTB010000224.1, read on the forward strand.
CGTTTTTTACAACAAAAAAAGAAGGTTCAGGTATCGGTCTCAGCCTATCTCGGCAGATCATGCAATTACATAAAGGAAGCATTTCTGTGCAATCCATTCTTAATAAAGGAACAACATTTATCCTTAAATTTTAATCATACTAAAAAGAAAATTCGGAACTTAGCAATAAACATTAAAACCCAAAGTCATGAAAAAAACGATTCTCTTATTTATTTCAATTATTTTCATCCTATCATCCTGCCAACAGGCCGATCAAGCTATTCAGGATGAAGCGCCATATATTGGCAAAAAAAACCTGACCCTCACTTCAGATTTAATGACTCCTGAGGTTTTGTGGTCATTCGGCCGTTTAAGCAATGTCGCAGTCTCACCGGACAATTCGACGATTTTATATAAAACCACCTATTACGATATTGAACAAAATAAAAGCAATGGCGAGTTTTATACCATGAATGCAGACGGTAGCAATGTAACTCAAATTACCAATACTAAGTTCAATGAATATGAAGGCACCTGGCGACCGGATGGCCAAAAGATAGGCTTTCTTTCATCTGAATCCGGTTCAAGCCAATTATGGGAAATGAATCCTGACGGAAGCGGTCGGAAGCAAATATCCGACATAGAAGGAGGACTTAACGGATTTAAATACGCCCCCGATCAATCAAAAATTATTTTTATTAAGGATGTAAAAGTTGCTCCCGATGTTCATGATATATATCCGGATTTGCCAAAAGCAAGCGGTAGAATCGTAAACGACCTGATGTACCGGCACTGGGATCACTGGGTAGATGCCATGTCTCATATTTTTGTTGCAGATTATGACGGGAATGCAGTTACCAATGCCATCGATATTATGAAAGATGAACCTTATGAATCTCCCAATGCTCCATTTGGCGGCATGGAACAAATTAACTGGAGCCCCGATAGTAAAACCATTGCCTATACCTGTCGTAAAAAAGTTGGCAAGGCATACAGCATTTCGACCAATTCTGATATTTATCTTTATAATACTGAAACCAAAGAAACCGTAAATATTTCGGATGGAATGATGGGATATGATGTATCTCCGATTTATTCGCCGGATGGAAGCATGATTGCCTGGGAAAGCATGGAACGTGACGGCTATGAGGCCGATAAGGTAAGGCTCTGGGTATATGATATTGAAAGCGGTACCGGTAAAGATTTTACCAGTGATTTCGATCAACATGTGGGAGGACTGACATGGTCCACCGATTCAAAATCCATCTATTTTACAAGTGTTTGGCATGCCAACAGCCAGATTTACAGACTGGATATTGCTGACGATCGTATCACTAAAATTACCGAAGGTGTTCACGATTACAATTCTGTGATTCCTGCCGGTGATCAATTGATCGGAACCAAAGTATCGATGTCGTATCCGGTTGAAATTTTTTCAGTTGACCCTGTATCCGGCACAGACAAACAACTTTCTTTTATCAACAAAGAATTACTGGATCAACTAACCATGGGCAAGGTGGAAGAAAGATGGATCATGACTACAGATAATAAACAAATGCATGTTTATGTAATCTACCCTCCACATTTTGACCCTAATAAAAAGTATCCTGCACTGCTCTACTGTAAAGGTGGCCCGCAAGGAGCACTCAGTCAGGGTTGGTCCTATCGTTGGAACTACCAAATTATGGCAGCAAACGACTACATCATTGTTGCACCAAACAGGAGAGGGAACGCAGGTTTCGGTCAGGAATGGGAAGAACAAATCAGTACCGATTATCACGGACAGAATATGGATGATTATTTCAGTGCCATTGATGCCCTTGCAAAAGAGCTTTTTGTTGACGAAAACAGACTTGGTGCCGTAGGAGCAAGCTATGGAGGATATTCAATTTTTTACCTGGCCGGAAATCACGACGGAAGATTTAAAGCCTTTATCGCTCACGATGGTATTTTTAATTTGGAAACTCAATATCTTGAAACCGAAGAAATGTGGTTCGTAAACTTCGATATGGGTGGACCCTACTGGGATAAAAACAATAAAGTTGCTCAAAATTCCTATGCCCATTCTCCACATAAATATGTTGATAAATGGGATACCCCAATTTTAGTAATTCATGGTGAAAAAGATTATCGCGTTGATTATTCTCAGGGAATGATGGCTTTTAATGCCGCTGTTTTAAGAGATATCCCTGCCGAATTCCTATTCTTCCCGGATGAAAACCACTGGGTACTAAAACCACAAAACGGTATATTATGGCAACGAACATTTTTCAATTGGCTCGATAAATGGCTCAAATAATAAATGAATATCACTAAAAACTGAAGATTTTTAAATAAAAAAGAGGCCGAAGCCTCTTTTTTATTTTGTGCTCAAACTGGCCTTTTTCACCCAAATTTGAATTGCTTTTCTGCGCATTTTCATCACTCCATACATATCCTGACCTCCGTATCTGGCGTTACTTCCATACATTCCCCCACCATACATTTGATTGGTATTGTACATTTGAGAACTTCTTACTGAGGATACGGAGCGCAAATATCTTTGATAGGTTACACCCAAATCCAGTTCCCCAACTTCAAAACCATAGCTAAAAGCTAGCCCGTCCATCTTAAACCGTTCTGATGCTTCCCCAAATATTTTCCCGATGGGAATTCTGGCCTCATAATATAATATGTGATATTCATCCATATATACCATGATATTGATCCCGTCCTCATTACGGTTTGAAGGAATGGTTTCCACCACTTCACCCTTTTCAGAAACGACATTAATAGATTCTTCACCGCTTGTAAACCGTTTGTTAACCTTTTCTTTCTCAAGCTGTATCGATTGAAGTTTTTCCCTTAAGGCAAGATCATTACCATCCATTGCAGGCAAACTGGCCTCCTGGCGCGCATTTTCATTTATCAAGGGGAATGCAAAACCCAACATTTTCTTTGCTTTTGCTTCTTTATCAAACCACAAGGTTAAGCCATTCATTAAAATTTTTCGCTGAATTTGCTGGTCAACCACTTTCAATTTTACATATACATTTTCATTATCATTGGTCATCCCATAAACCAAACCTAAGTCTGAATCGCTCAGGCTAAGACCGGGCCATTCCTTATTCAGGTTATCTGCATTGAATTTTGTATTCTGGTAGGCACTCTTGTAAATGGGCGCATTGGCGCAACCGAGCATCACAACAACAACAAACTGAATTAAAATCAAATTAATAATTTTACGCGCTTTCATAGAATTTTATCTTTAAGTTAACAGGCTATGAAAATACGGAATTCTTATTAAATTATACAATCATCAATGTATATAATTTGATATCAATAATGTGGAAATGGGCATGCACATCAATTCACGAATGACCGAAACTCATTTTACCGTCTTTTATCCCCGATTCACCGATTTATACTTTTAATGTCATCGGAGCTAAACTAATTTTGACCATGTTCAAAATAGCGCACTTTATTTTTATAAATCGTCATTACCAATTACAAATGAAAACAATAATTCTAAATTGCAACCCCGATAAATCAGATATAACAGCTGAAACCATGGTGGCCCAAACCGTCCAACTTTTCGGCAAACTGGATCATCAAATTCAACAATTCAACCTGCGAAATATGAATATTAATTATTGTATTGGATGCTGGGATTGCTGGGTAAAAACCCCGGGTATTTGCAAAATAAAAGATGATATGAGCCAAATACTGAAAGCTGTTATTAATTCTGATTTGGTAATTTTTCTGAGTCCGCTCAATATGGGATTTATAAGTTCCGAAATGAAGAAAATTCAGGAAAGAATAATCCCGCTTGTGTTACCTAACATTGATATTGTTGAGGATGAATTCCATCATAAAAAACGCTACGATAAATACCCCAAACTTGGCCTGATAATGTTACGCGAAATGGATACAACCGACGAAGACATCCAAATAAATACCGATATTTTCAACAGGTTTGCCCTAAATTTCAGGACAGATGTTTTATTTTCGATGACCTATGGTTACAAATATGAAGAAAAAATATATGAAGCTTGCAGTAATAAATGGATCGCCGAGAAAGCTCAAGAGCAACTCGAAGTTGTTAATGGATAAGTTTTTAGAAGGCTTTGCTTACAATTCATCAAACATCCATTCGACCGAATATCTCTCGAATGTGCAAAAAAACAATGGTCTTTTTCACATGGTCAGGGATGCGGATTATGTGATTATAATTTTCCCGTTATATGCAGATTCGATGCCGGGCAGGGTCAAAGCATTCATAGAATCACTTGATAAATCTACAATCTGGGCGCATAAAAAAATTGGTTTTATTGTTCAATCAGGATTTCCCGAGGCACATCATTCTATTTTTGTTGAACGCTATCTGCACAGATTAACAGATCGTTTAGGGGCCGAATATCTTGGAACCGTTATAAAAGGAGGTGTTGAAGGAATACAAATCATGCCAAAATGGATGACTAAAAAGTTATTCAAACAATTTTACGAACTCGGCAAAATTTTTGGGATAGAGGGCCAATTTGATCCTTTTATTTGCGAACAACTTGCAAAGCCTTATAAATTATCTAAAATCAGGTCAGTATTCTATAGACTAATATTGAAA
>CAYNTB010000225.1:0-4572 GCA_964399905.1 uncultured Bacteroidales bacterium
TGTATTTTTGTTTTATTTACAATATTCGATGCTTATATAGAATCAATCAATATGTATCTATAGGATTCTTCCTGAGCAACAAAATTGATTTGTTTGAAATAATATTTTAACTTCAAAACCCCTAATTATATATCTTTATGATATTGTTCAGCATATACTCCATTATCATTTGTGCATGAAAACTAAACATTTAATCATCGCACACCGTGGCGAATCACACGACGCCCCTGAAAACACACTTGCTGCAATCGATCTTGCCTGGGAAAGAAATGCAGATGCGGTTGAGATTGACATTCATTTGACTAAAGACGATAAAATAGTCGTGATTCACGACCGAAACACAAAGCGGACCGCCAATGCAAATTTGACCATCAAAAAAAACACACTTCAGAATTTAAAAAAACTGAACTTTGCAAATCCAAGCTTCCCCAAATGGAATGACCTTAAAATCCCAAGCCTGAACGAAGTATTAAGAATGATCCCTGCTGATAAAAAAATCATCATTGAGATTAAAAGCAGCAAAAAAATGATCCCTTTCCTTAAAGAGGAACTCGAAAACTCCAACCTGGAAACAAAGCAAATAGAAATCATTGCCTTCGATTTAAACACCCTAAAAGCTGCTAAAGCAGCAATGCCTGAATATAAAATGCTTTGGTTGTTAAACCTGGATCACTACTGGTTAACTGGTATTTTCCCAATTTCTGTTAACAGGATAATATCGAAAGTTAAAAGATACAAAATTGACGGACTTGACGTTTGGGGTTGTGGAAAACGACTGAATCAACATTTCGCTGCAAAAGTAAAAGCTGCTGATTTATTACTTTATACCTGGACCATTGATGACCCGTTAAAAGCACTTACACTTTTAAAAATGGGTGTTGATGGAATTACAAGCAATAAGGCTTCATGGCTCAAATCCCAACTGAACAAGCAAAGTAATTAAACGATGGCAAAAATAATTATCGGCATTCACGGACTTGGGAATAAACCCCCGGCAGACACCCTCGAAAAGTGGTGGTTAAAAGCAATTGATGAAGGGCTGAGAAACCTAAGCGAACCCAACCATCCGAAACTGAAATTTAAAATGGTTTACTGGGCCGACATTTTGCACAAAAAACCATTGGACGAATTCATTACAGACAAAGAAGATCCATATTATTTAAATGAACCCTATCAAGCGGGTTCAAAAGACATCGTTCCTGAAGACCATACGGTTAGAAAAAAAATACTCGACCTGTTGACAAAAGAATTAAATAAAGTTTTTCTGAATGAGGATTTCAGTATTAATTACTCCTTTATAACAGATGCCATTGTAAAAAAATATTTTACAGATCTGGATGCTTATTATACCGAAGATTGCAATGATGAAAACGACATGAAATGTTCCGCAAAGGATAAAATACGCGAACGGTTGAAGAATATGATCCTGGCTCACAAAAATGACCAGATATTTTTGATCGCTCATTCAATGGGTTCTATCATTGCATTTGATGTGCTCAGTTATTTACCCAAAAACATTCAAATAAACACTTTTGTTACCATCGGATCACCTTTGGGCCTGCCCATTATTATCAGTAAAATTGCCGCTGAGCTCAAACAAAATCATTTGGAAATTAAAAAACCCGAAGTGCCGCTATCTATCAAACAATGGTACAATTTTTCCGACATTGAAGATAAAATTGCCATTAACTATAAACTGGCCGACGATTTCATGCCAAATAAATATGGGGTTCAAATCATCGACCGGGAAATCATAAATGATTATAAAATAAACAATCATCGAAATCCGCATAAATCATATGGTTATTTACGCAGTCCTGAATTATCCAATCTCATTTACACCTTCCTGAAACAAAAAGAAACAGTTCCCTTAATGAGAATATTACAATCCCTGAAAAAAATTCTATCAATAATCAAGTATAATTTTAAAATCAAACATGATGGACCGAAATCAAATGCTTTCAAACATAAGTGATCCTGAATTTTTATGGGATTTTGCAATTATTGGCGGGGGAGCAAGTGGTGTTGGCGCGGCTCTTGAAGCTTCGTCGAGAGGGTATAAAACATTACTGATCGAGCAGTTCGACTTTGCCAAAGGGACCTCAAGCAGAAGCACCAAACTGGCTCATGGCGGGGTTCGCTACCTTCAGCAGGGAAACATTGCGCTTGTCCTTGAAGCTCTCAAAGAACGGGGAATCATGAAGAGAAATGCGCCCCACCTGGTTCATGATATGCCCTTTATTGTCCCGGTTTACGATTGGTGGGAAGGACCGTTTTACGGAATCGGATTAAAACTTTACGATGCATTAGCCGGAAAAGAAGGTTTGGGCCCCTCAAAATTACTATCGAAGGATGAAACGCTCAAACACATTCCTACTCTGGAAACTGAAGGTTTGCTGGGAGGTGTTATTTATTATGACGGACAATTTAACGACAGCCGCTTCATCATCAATATGGCCCAAACCGCTGCTGAACAAGGAGCGACACTGATCAATTACATGAAAGCAGAACGGCTGGTTAAGGATCATGGAATGATATCGGGATTGATATGCATTGATCAGGAAAGCCAGAAAAAACATAAAATTAAGGCACGCGTTGTTATTAATGCAACGGGTGTTTTTACGGATCATATCAGGAAAATGGATGACCCCCTGGTTGATGATCTGATGACCAGCAGCCAGGGAATCCATATCGTTTTAGACAGATCGTTTCTGCCCGGAGATAGTGGTATAATGGTTCCTCACACGGATGACGGCAGGGTCTTTTTTATCATTCCCTGGCAAAATAAAATCCTTGTCGGGACCACCGAAAGCCCGGTAAATGAATTTTTAGCCGAACCCATTCCCATGCAGGAAGAGATTGATTTTCTGCTAAAACATACAAGTCGTTATCTGGTAAAGGACCCTTCACAGAAGGACATTTTAAGTGTTTTTGCAGGTTTACGTCCTTTGGTGAAAGAAGGAAAGGACAGCAGGACGGCCGAAATATCGCGGGAACATATTGTTCATATTTCGCGCAGCGGACTGGTGACCATTACCGGCGGCAAATGGACAACCTACCGGAAAATGGCAGAAGATGTGATCGACAAGGGCCTGATGATCGCACACCTGAAACCGAAACCATCCATTACAAAAACTTTGCTGATTCATGGATACCACAATCATAGCGATCAATTTGGCAGCCTGCAAATGTATGGTTCAGATGCGCTTGAAATAAAAGCTATTTGGAAGGAGGATGCATCTTCCAAAACGCAATTACATCCTATGTTTCAAACGACCAGGGCCGAAGTAATCTGGGCAGTGAGGCAGGAAATGGCCCGAACCGTGGAGGATTTTCTTGCGCGAAGAAGCAGGATTTTATTGTTAGATGCGCGTGCAGCCGTTGAAATGGCAGCTGAAGTTGCAAAGATAATGGCCGCGGAACTGGGTCAAAAGCGAGCATGGATCAAAAGCCAAATTGAGGAATTTGAAAATTTAGCCGGTCATTATATGATCCGTGAAAAATAGGATGTCGCACCGAAAAAGCTGACAAAATATATTGAAAATACTTTTAAACAGGCTTTATTTTAGCTAACTTAGACATTTAATTCAAATCCATATGAAATTCCCATTTTAACATTGATCATGTGATTCAGGAATTCTTATATGGATATTCCCTGCCCTTTGGGTCAGGCGAACATTTGACCGAATTATTAAATATTTAACACATGAAACCAAAAATCATCATCATCTTATTATTGGCATTATTCATTGTCGTTTTTTCGCTTCAAAATGCTGAAATCGTACAGATTAAACTTTTGTTTTGGGATATAAGCTGCCCAAGGGTTATACTTATCCTTGTCAGTGCCATTATCGGATTGATCATCGGGATCTTCATTGGAAGCCCTAAGAAAACCAAAATTCCGGATGAAATAACAGCTGATGAAGATATAGAATAATACAAACCTTTAAATATTATAAAAAAATGGAAGAATCAACAGAACAAAAAATTGTACCCATGCCTCGCATTGGCGACAAAGCCCCTGAATTTAAAGCCGTAACCACCCAGGGCGAAATTAATTTCCCAGCCGATTATGCTGGAAAATGGGTGATCCTTTTCAGCCATCCGGCTGATTTTACACCCGTATGTACCTCAGAGTTTATGACTTTTGCCAATATGGAACATAAGTTTGAAGAGCTAAACTGTAAATTGGTCGGACTATCAATCGACGGATTATTCAGTCATATTGCCTGGCTCAGAACCATTAAGGAAAAGATTGAATATAAGGGAATGAAAAACATCGAGGTTAAATTCCCTTTGATAGAAGACATCAAAATGGATGTAGCCAATAAATACGGTATGGTTCAACCCAATGAGGACTCAACAAAAGCCGTAAGGGCCGTTTTCTTTATCGACCCCAAAGGAATTATCCGTGCCATTATTTATTATCCATTGAGCCTCGGACGTAATTTTGAAGAATTGCACCGTGTGGTTGTTGCGCTTAAAGCCGCCGATGCATTTTCTGTGGCTACTCCGGCAGACTGGTTTCCCGGCGATGAAGTGATTGTGGCACCTGACGGTTCCTGAGGTGTT
>CAYNTB010000226.1:0-4563 GCA_964399905.1 uncultured Bacteroidales bacterium
ATTTGTGGTTTCCTGTCTGGATGATTAACTCCATCCAATTCGGGGCAAAAATATATCTGATCAATTTTCCCGCCTTTTTTTTCAATATTTTTTATCATGTAAGCGTGAATTGATATTAAATCTGCTTCATTCATCAAGCCCTTGCCGATCCCCTGCTGATTTGTAACCACAAAAATTTTTCCGAACACCCCACTTAATATTCGAATTGCCTCCGGCACTCCATCCAAAAAAACAAATTCGGAGGGTTTTTTGATATAATCATCCTCAAGTCGTCGGTTAATAACACCATCACGATCGAGGAAGAGCGTCCAACTTTTATCAATATGGTAATCTTCTAAATTCACTTTCAATTTTGTTTAAGTCTTCGGCTGATGCTACATCTATATATGATGAATAACATTTAAATCCATAAAATGAATCCGCTTTATAATATTTTTTTATTAAATCTTCCTCGAAAGAAAATTGATCAGGCAGATTTTTATTCTTAACATATGCAGCACTGACACAATAAATTCCTCCATTAATATAAACCTCGCCATAAGGGTCAACTTTTTCAACAAAGTCAATAATTTTTGAATCCGAGTCAACTTCAATTGCACCTTCTACATTATCTTCGGTTATAAAACGCAGGGCAATAACCAAATAAGTTTCCTTAATCCGCTTAAAATTAAAGAACCTTCTCAGGCTCACATCAAAAAAAGTGTTCCCTCTAAAAACAAAAACATTGGGCGAGGTAATTTTTTCAAATGCTTTTTTTATGGCACCTCCTGATCCAAGTTTGTCCAGCCCCTCAATATATTCGATATGTATCGATTTATATTTATCGCCCAAATGCTTTTCAATTTCGCTATTTCTTTCGTTGAGTGCGATAATCAAATGTTCAACATTCCAGTTATCCAAATAATTCAACTGGTATTCAATCAAGGGTTTATTATTAATATCAAGCAAAGATAAAGGGTGACCCCCATTTATGCCTGTTCTGTTTGTTATTTTTTCGTCTGCTAAAAATATTGCTTCAATCATTATCCGGGGAACATTTCAGCTTCAATTAGTTCGCATAGTATATGTCCGACGAGAATATGGGCTTCCTGAATTCTCGCAGTGTTTTTCGAAGGTATATTGATCAGTATATCGGTTAAATTTTTCATTTGCCCGCCACTATCTCCTGTCAACCCGATTGTTATCATCCCGATACTACGAGCTGTTTCCAGGGCTTTAACTATATTTTCCGAGTTTCCGGAAGTTGAAATTCCGATTAAAACATCTCCTCTTTTACCTTTTGCCCTGATCAGCCTGGCATAAATTTCATTGTATGAATAGTCATTTGCGACTGCGGTCAGATAAGACGTATTTACATGTAGGGCCTCTGCATCAAGAGGTTCTCTGTCGTAATAAAACCGCCCGCTAAGTTCGGCAGCAATATGCTGTGCATCAGCGGCACTTCCTCCATTACCACATATCAGAATTTTGCCCTCATGCTTTAATGATTTAATGCATATATCGGCCCCTTTCTGAATATTATGAACCAATTCCACAGATGACAAGATTGCCTCCTTAACATCAATCGATTCGCGAATGGCTTTTTTAATTTTCATCGTTCTTTCTGCTATGACAATGTATTTAGTAATTCAGTTTAATTTTCGATACAAGCTTAAACCTTTTAATGTTGACAAAGATAATTGATTAAAATTTTAATTAATAATTGACTTTCTTCAATTATTAACAATTGATGTTAAGTTTTCAATAAAAGGGGAAAAGCCGAATTAATTTTTTGGAATGGAATTGTACAGCTTCTCAAAAACATGAAGCATTTCTGACCAGGAATATTTTTTCTTTTCCTCTTTTATATTGGCCATAAATTCAGCGGATTTATTTTCCTGAAAAAATGTTTTGATCCTGAGTGCAATTTCGTCCGGATCAACATTCACAACATATCCCACCTTTTGATCAGGGATGGTTTCGGACAAGCCCCCCACATTGGTAACAATCATCGGTTTATCAAAATGATAGGCGATTTGGGTTACACCACTCTGTGTAGCTGTTTTGTAAGGCTGAACCACCAGATCAGCGGCACAAAAGTAATTAACGACCTCTTGGTTTGGGATAAAATCGGTATGCATGATCACTTTATCGTTCAGGTTCAATTGCTCAATCAAATCCAGATAAGGTTTGGGGTCGCAATAAAACTCTCCGGCAACAATCAGTTTTATAGGCTGTGTTTTTAGCCATTCATCCGCCATGGCTTTTAACAACAAATCGAGCCCTTTGTAAGGCCTGATAAAACCAAAAAATAGCAGATAATGGGTTTTTTCATCCAGCTTTAACCTCTGTCTGGCCATATCTTTTTTGACAGGCGTTCCAAAATTGTCATACAAAGGGTGCAGGGTGTATTTCTTAGGTTTGATCTGATCAAAAGATTCCAATTCTTTTAATACCGAACGCGACATGGTGACGAATGCATCCACATTTTTTACGAAATAATGAGCCAGCATTCGATCACCTGCATGTTGTTCATGCGGTATAATATTATCAACAATTGCAATGACCCTGGTATGTTTATTCTTCCTGACAATTTTGGCAACAGTTCCTAAGCATGGTGCCATAAAAGGAATCCAAAAACGCATCACTACCAGGTCAGGTTTTAATTTTCGAAGACGATTGCCAACTTTAAACCAGCTAATCGGATTAATTGAATTCAGGCTAACATTAATTTTTAAATTTTCAGGTGCAGCCTCATCCGAATATTGTGTTTTACCCGGAAATAAGAGGGAAGGATACTGAAGCTTGAAGGTTTCTATATGCAGATCATAACCCTGTTCAACAAATTCGCTGGCAAGTCGTTCATTAAAGGTGGCGATCCCCCCACCTCTCAGGGGATGAGCCGATCCTACAATCACAACACGCTTTGGTTTCATCATTCGTATAAAAGATTAACCGATCCCGATTTTTTTAACTACCTGATATTTATTTCGTTCCGGAGATATTCTTGAAATCATTTCGGCGATAAAACCGGTCATAAATAACTGGGTTCCTAAAATCATGGCAAGAATCCCAAAATAAAAGATAGGTCGAGCGGTCATCTGGTATTCGAGCATAAATAATTTAGCATACGCCAGATAAAATGCGATTCCAAATCCGATGGTGAAAAGAATGGCACCAAGTGAACCAAACAAATGCATGGGCCTTTTCCCAAACCTGGAAACAAAAGTGATTGAAATTAGATCTAAAAAGCCCCGGCTGTATCGCTCCAATCCAAATTTGGTTTTGCCGTACTCCCGTTTTTGATGAGAGACAACCTTTTCTGTAATTTTTGTAAACCCTGCCCATTTGGCAATTACAGGCACAAATCGGTGCATCTCGCCATAAATTTCAATATTCTTAACCACCGCTTTTTTATAAGCTTTCAAACCACAATTAAAATCATGCAGATGAATACCAGTAATTCTTCTATTTGTCCAGTTATACAATTTTGAGGGCCATCTTTTGGAAATTGGATCATGCCGTTTTCGTTTCCAGCCCGATACCAGGTCAAAATCATCAATCATTACTAAATCATACAGTGCCGGAATTTCTTCAGGACTGTCTTGTAAATCAGCATCCATGGTAATCACAACATCACCCGTTGAAGCTTCGAAGCCAGAATTTAGAGCTGCCGACTTACCATAATTCCTCCTGAATCTGATGCCTTTGTTTACACTATTTTGAGATGCCAGTTTTTCGACAATTTCCCATGAAGTATCAGTACTTCCATCATCAACCCAAATAATTTCATACGAAAAGTTATGTTTCAACATAACTTTCTCTATCCATTCACTCAATTTCTGAATTGATCCCTCCTCATCCAAAAAGGGAATGATTATCGATATATCCATTTACTATGATTTACAAATTTTCTTCCTTACGAATAAAGATTGATGTTATCAACGATAATATGGTAATTCCAATCGTTCCAAAAACAAGGGCACCGGCTGCTATGGTAAATGGTGTTGTAAATTTCTCAGTCATTGAAAGAGCCTGGTCAATTTGTTGGTCATTCAGGTCGCCTGACTCCAGCAATTGTTGCTCTGCAGTTTCAAGAGACTGACGGATAACCTCGTTGTCGAAAAACTTAATGAATACAAAGGTGTAAACCGCAACCAATAATGCCGCAAAAAACCCAACAGTGAAACCCACAGAAAACGATTTGCCATAAGTTATTAATCCGTTGGAATGAACATCCCTGAATACTTTTTGCCCCCAGATGATACCTCCAAGGTAAATTAACCATGAAATAAACCTGATCTCGCTTCGGATGGGTGTGTCCATCACATAAAATATCAAATCCAAAATAATGAGCAAAGCTCCTGTAATCAATGCATAATTTAAAGCTACTTTAAATGATGAAGTTTGATTTTCTTCCATAATGATTGAATTTAAAGGGTGATTAATAATTGCAAACTTACTAAATTAAAAGAAAAATTAAAAAAACATTGTACGAATCTCAACATATTTGTAGTTTTGCAGAGGGTAAGTCTTATACGACCAGCTCCTGTTGAACTCCCCCAGGACCGGAAGGTAGCAAGG
>CAYNTB010000227.1:0-4547 GCA_964399905.1 uncultured Bacteroidales bacterium
ACGAAGAACGACATGGCGACCAATATGATGTCGAATTGGAAAACCTGCAGAAATTCGGTGATAATTACCTCGCATTGCAATCGATTGAACGAAGCAAAAATATCGCGGCAGGCAGGCCAACTGAATAAGCAAACAAGAATAAGGTTTCATATTCTATGCATTTATAATTGTATTTGTAGTATTAATTTTGCTATGTATCTGGGTTTTTGACATGGTAATTTACAGGGATCAATTTAGCTACAATAACAACGAGGGACTTTATCCCTAAATCTGATCATGGAAGCATACCGTATCAGTTCCCAATCCTTTCTTTTATCAATTTTCATGTAAATATGCATCATCGGAAATTGATTTTGACTATATTTAAAACGGGATGATGATAAATTCTATTAACTGATTATGAAGCGGTTATAATTGCATTTATTGTTTATTACTAGAGGTAGCTTATGGCCAAACATATCGTAATCGTATGAATTTAAATACATTATCCGGGTTAATAAAAATATATTAACAACAGGCAAATATGATATCACCCTTATTCAGCCACTTATTGATCCCTTTTATTATAGCCATGTTCCTGGCAGTAACAATGGGTGGGAGCGGAACCGCACCGGCATTTTCGGCCGCTTATGGTGCCAATGTAATCAGAAAAAGTTTGATTCCTGGATTATTCGGCATCATGGTTTTCCTGGGAGCCATCATCGCCGGCAGAGAAACAGCCAACACCATGGGCGATGGATTATTATCGCCAGATATGATGTCATTTACGGTAGTATCAATTATCTTGTTTTCGGTGGCAATTTCTTTACTGGTCGCAAATCTGGCCGGAATCCCTCAATCCACCAGCCAGTCGACTGTATTATCCGTTACGGCAGCTGCCTTATATTTTAATGATCTGAACAGTGATAAGTTATTTTTTGAAATAATCCCAACCTGGTTTATTTTACCCGTAATTTCATTCTTCATCAGCCTGTTAATTGGCAGGTATATTTACCGTCCGATGAGGAAGAAAGGTTATACGATGCCACGAGCCCAGAACGAGAACCTGAAACCTGTCTGGAACGGCTTGCTGATCCTGATGTCGCTTTATGTTGCTTTTTCGATCGGAGCCAACAATGTGGCCAATGCAGCCGGACCCATCGCAGCAATGACGGCCCACGAACTCCATATCTCGGCCAGCGATAATTTTGTACTTATTATGATTTTATCCACCTTGATCGTAGCTCCGAGTTTCGGCATCGGAAGCTCTATTTTTGGCCATAAAATTGTTAAAAATACGGGCAAGGAAATCGTACTTTTCGGAAAATTTGAAGCTGTGATCATTGCCTTTGTTTCAGCAAGCCTTTTACTTACAGCATCGATTACCAAAGGCATCCCAACATCATTGGTGCAATTAAATGTTGCCGCAATTCTTGGAATTGGCGTGGCCAAATTAGGGCCCAAAAATATTTTCAAAAAAACCAAGGTCAGGCAATTCTTCTTTATGTGGCTGATTGCCCCGCTCATCTCTTTTTCTTTAACCCTGTTGCTTATCTTTTTAGCAGCGAAATACGGATTGTTGTAAAGAACATTAAGGGCAGTGCCCCTTTTCAAGTTACCTTTATTTCACAGGCGACTTCCAAATTATTACCCTATGCGGTTAAGCACCGGTCATTCCTATTATTAGTTGTTATGCCCTGATAGGCTTTTGTGGCAAAGCTGCCAACAATCATTTTCTGTGGTACAGTTTAACAACTCTCGCAATAAAATTACCTGAGAGATGCTATGAAGTTGAACAACTCTACCGCAGGAGTTGCACAACTGTTGTTGAATAACTGACGCCTCGCACCATTTTTTTTAACTTTTTTCGCATTAATTGCGACTTTTTAATGGAATTGGTATAAAGATCAGGGTGTGTTACCGGCCTCGAAAGAACTTAAAAATGATCATAGCTGTTTTGAACTTGAAAGAAATTAATAATAATTGCTTGTTCACTCAGATAATAAACAATACCCTTATCCGATGAAATATGATCCTGAAAAGCATCATCGAAGAAGCATCCGATTGAAAGGATATGATTATTCAAGGGCAGGCTTGTACTTTATAACACTTTGCTGTGAGGATAGAAAAGTGCTATTCGGGGAGATTGAAAATGGGATGATGAATTTAAACGATGCAGGTCGCATTGTTGAAAAAGAATGGGTAAATACGATTAAAATCAGAAAAAACATTGCACTGCACGAATTCATTATCATGCCGGACCACTTTCATGCGATCATTGAAATTTTATATCCTTTAACATCTGAAAAATATCTTAGCAAACCAAAAGAATCCTTCATTACAGAATTCAGATCCCCTTCTCAAACAATCGGAGCCATTATCAGGGGATTTAAAGGAGCAAGCACCAGAAAAATTAAGGAATTTTATTTTAATAATAGAACGGGCGAATTGCAATTCACCAAAAATTCATCAGATCCATCAGAATCTATAGATACGGGCGAATTGCAATTCGCCCCATCAAATTTCGCCCCATCCAAACACAGCCTACAAGATAAAATCTGGCAACGAAATTAATACGAACACATTATTCGCAGCAAAGAAGCATATATAAAGATTTCAGCTTACATAAGAAATAATCCTTTGAATTGGAATCATTCGAAGAACAAAGAAACGAAATATTGATACGGGCCTATTGCCATTCGCCCTAAATTATTGATCTTATCAAATTTTTATTGATAATAATTTATAACTTTAAACAAAACACAATCATCATGATCAAAAAAACAGCATTTCTCCTTTTTATAGCCCTCATTTTTTCATTCGCTGCCTGCAATAAGAAAAGCGAAAGAGTCGCTTTAACGCCAAATATTTCAGTTAAATTACCTGCTAACTATGGTATGAAAAAACAGGTTCAGAACAATATAAATTGGACATTTTATGGGGCAATGATCAACCAGGACGAAATTTTAATTGGCAAATTTGTAGATAAAAAAATTGATACCATCAGCATAGAAAAAAAGAAAGAATCGGGAATAAAAAACATGGAGGCTTTTATGAAGCCATATAATGCAAGAAAACTAGAAAGTTCTGAAAAAATAGTAGGTGATTTAGTGCAAAACGATTTTAATTTTGAGTTCGATCAAAAAGATACCTCTTTCGCTATTTTTGCAAAATTGATTCAAGTGGACTCAACGATGCTTATTTTATCATTTAAGACATTGTCACCGATTTCAGAAATCTCTCTGAAAGATAAGACCCAATTTTTTAAATCTGTCAGATATCATTAAAAAATGGGGTGCCGTCTCACCATTAAGGTGGGAAGCCATCCCCTTCGAATATACCTTTAATTTTATTCTTCCTTATAAAAAACAAAGCTTCCCATCGCATCCTCAATACCAAAAGCATTGGCCTTAAACTGACCATTCTCAAACACCCCCTTAATTTCAACCATGCTTCCACCTTTTGTTAAAAAAGTGAGCCATAATTTGTTGTTTACCATATATAAATGATCAATTTTATTGGGATGTCCGTCAGAGCCGGTTACATTTCCAAAAACAGCTTCCTGATTTGTCTCGAGGCTAATGGTCAAAGGCTTTTCTTTTTCAGGGTTTTCAGGACGGGTGATCCATTTTCCCTTAAAAAACTGATTTTCTGTTTCTGTAGCCCTAAGCCAATGATTGGTTAAATTATCAAATGCTTCTTCAGCAGTAAGTCCGCCCCTGGTGAAGAATTTTTCACCTGCCATCCTGCCCAGCGATTCGATCAAATTTTTCATTTCTGTTGCATTGTATGGATGCAATGATCCAAGCATATCGCCACCTTCGGGCATATCCATATTTTGAATCAAACAGGGCCCGGCTTCAGCAGAAAAATCAATGGCCCTTAGCGAAAAATATTTAATGGCAGGATTGATACGGGTACGGAAATAAACCATCATCTCCACCGGATCAAAAACAACCGACCATTCAGGCTCATCATTTACCTTAATTTTATCGAGCATATAAAAACCATAATCCACCGCATTTTCTTTCGGATCGTAGGCTTTGATGAGCCAATCGGTTTTCACAAAGCGCGGCACCTTGGGGTTATCAAGTTCAACTTTGTACAGGCCCCCGAAATTTTCGTAATAACGGGCCACTTCCATTTCACGCTCGTAAGGGGTATTGAACAAGCCCTTTACCGGCATTTCACTGCCACGGTTCACTTTCATTTTACCTTCTTTAAAAAACAAACTGGCACAATCGCCTGTTTTATCTGCCAGCAAATAATGCCAGCCCCAACCGTCGATTTCAAAGTTTTTGGTCACCTCCAGGGCTTCCTGCACCGTTGAACAATTGTCGAGCAGGTACTGCATCCAACCCATCTGGCTCAAGCTGTACAACGAATCTCCCACCGGGTATTGCGGGTTTTCGTTCATTTCCCAGATATAAAAGCCGGCTTCGTTCATGCCGCCATCAGGTAAATCTTTTCCAAAATTGTTAAAAGTGACTGAACCATAACGGGAAATCCAATTCAGATTGGAAACCTTGCCAACTTCCTTAAACATCATTTCGTTCAGCGTTCGGCCC
>CAYNTB010000228.1:0-4533 GCA_964399905.1 uncultured Bacteroidales bacterium
GAAATCATTATTAAAAAAATCGCCGAAATGATGATCCATGCCAAAATTCTGAAAAATTGAATCCATTTGTTCGCGGCTCAGGTTTTCGCCCTGCCACGAAAATGAGTAAGTAGAATCGAAACGGATGACATTGCCATTTTCATCCTTTTCCTTATTCACTTTGATTTCTATTTTAGGTTTTTCAGCCTCTTTATTCTGTGCCTTTAAACTTCCGAAGCCCGGAATGAGCACCGCAATGATCAGGCTAAAAACCCAGTGAGAATTTATCTGACCTTTCATACCTTAATATTTTAATGAACAATGATTCAAAATTAAATTGCACATTTAACTCAATCAAGGGTTTTAAGAATTTTTAACTTAATTTAACGCTGCTAACCCACTATTAATGATACTTTCGAGCGTTTATCTAAATCCAAAAGTGAGCGAAAGCTTGAAGGCAAAATTATCGACAGGAGCTTCGAATGAGTATGGGCCATACCTGTAAAACACGCCCAATCCCAGTTTATAAATTTTAAGATCGATCAATTTATTGATTAATAACCCGCTTTCATAATACCCTTTTTCGAGGGAGTTGAATGCGACATTTCTTATATTTTCTGGATGCTCAAGAGTGCCAAATGCCAGGTTGGTGGCAATTGCAATTTCCGGGGCAAACTTCTTTGAATTTATCAGCAATTTACCAAAGTTATGCTCATAATAAATCGCCAGGTATTTGCTGGATAAAAACTCATTCATTCGCATAGTGGCAAAACTATAGGGTGCATATAAGGTAAATTTTCGATAACTGCCATTGCCATTAAACAAATTACAGTATGGGATTTCTCCGTCTATATAACCTGCCGCAATGCGAATACTCGATTTACCTATATATTTCAAATAAAAAGATTTTTCGATCCTTAGATCATAGCGCTGATAATCAAATTCACCATCCAAAATATGGTCAAAGCCTTTGGTATAATTAAACCAAAGGGTAGGAAATTTTGTCCCCAACGAAATTTTTGAATCATCTTTTTTAAAGAATTTCTCCTTATAAGCCCACCTAAAGCCGAAAGCTGCTTCAGTAAATTGATAGGGCTGATTTACCAGATTAAACTCAATTCCCTTGTTTGCTACTTTTGAATAATTATTGAATTCCAGATTGAATTTAAAATCGCGCAATGCCCTGAAACGTAAATAAGCAGAAGTCCCATCTGTCAGGTTCATTTGTTTGACCAGCAGATTTCTGATATTTGACAGCTCCAGCAGTTTTTTCTCATCATCGAAAAAATGAACCCCACCACTTTCGTAATTGTCTGAATATATTGCGAAGCCCGATTCAACTTCATGCAATTTATCAAGCATTACGTTCAGTTCTGCCCGATATTTTATTTTTTTATCTTTTGTTCCATATCCAACAAATCCGCCAGCATTAAAAACTCTAGACAGTCGTTCGTTTGTATGCAATCCCAGGCCAATATGCAGACCTTCATAATCGCTGTAATTTAAAAATTGATTGGCATCTAGATTCACAAACCCAAGAGGGATTTTTCCGGTAACAACCACCTTTGCAGTATTTACAATCCGGTCGAAATGTTCGGCCTGGCCAATGCTATCGAGTACGCGGTATGTCTCACGATCTTTCGCAGTCAGACTGTCGTTCCGGTATCTGTTCCAATACACCGAATCACGTTTTGTTGCCTTGGGATCGATTTCAATTTCGATATTATTAAATTCACGCCTGATCAAATCCGGGTTCAACACAATATTTTTGATATAACTTTTTCCAACGGCTTTAATTCCGAGGCTCGTGCTATCAGCAGTAGCCTGAAACATCTCAGGGTTAAAAATAATATCGGTATTCAATTGAACCGGAAACCACAGCTCATTGTCGATCAAATCGTACAATTGTTGAATTTTGATGGTGAAAATTCCAGAATTTTGGGCAGGTTCCGCCCGAACATTTTGAATGGCCCATTTATAACTATTGATTGACAGTACACCTTTCAAGCCGTCGAAATTGGCACCTTTCCGCGGGTGGTACGATATAATAAAGACCGTATCTGACCGCTCTGTATAAACCGTATCTTCAATATTGAAAAAATATTTGGAAATACTGCCCGGGCTAACGGGATTAACATAATATTTATCAGCAATATGGATGAGGGGTTCGTAAAAAGTAGTGGATTGAATTTGTGAAGCCAAAAACGTAAAAACCGGATCCTGGAAACCGGAAATCCGCTGTGCAATCACTTTATTGTAATTCCGGTCGGGTTTCATGAATTTCCGATCCGTAACCGTTTCCATCAGAAAAAGATCCTGTTTTTCAAAAAATTCCCTGGCCCTTTCAGAAGCAGTATCTCTCTTTAAAGAATCGCGATGAATCAGCATCGAATCTACATCCGAAGTGATCACCATTTTATCGTATGAGGTGTAGGAGAATGATTCCAGTTTTTCAGGATTATTAATGCTTCTGTTGGCAATGGCATTTCGTATAATCCGGTGTGCCGGATTTTCGCCTGCAAAGATTGTAACTTCGGAAAGTTGAATGGTTTTGGCTTTCAGCCTGAATACTTTTGTAAACTCGCCCATCTGAATTACCAAAGGTTCGTAACCCACATAGCTAAAAGTAAGTGTTTCAATTTCAGTGAGTGCATTGATTTCAAATTCACCATCAATATTTGAAACCGTCCCAAACCTTCCATCGTTTGCAACAATATTTACAAAAGCAAGGGGTTCATGGCTCTTATCGTCAATAACCTTTCCTTTTATGTTATTTTGAGAAAATGATACCAGAATAATTGCCTGGAAACAAAATACAAGCCAATATCGGAACTTCATGTGCATAAGTCTTGGTTACTAAACTAAGACGGAATACGCCTAAAGATGTTACCTGAAAATACCTCCTAAACAGCAAAATATTCCTCAAGCACTTTGAGGGTGTCGCTTTTTGTTTGAATGTCGTGTGCAATCTCACCTTCATGCAACACCACAATTCGCTCACAAACTTCCGTCACGTGGTTCAGATCGTGGCTCGAGATCAGCATGGTAACATCCTTGTCTTTTTGCAAAGTTTTTAAAATATTTTTAAGGCGAATTTGGGTGGTTGGGTCCAGACTGTTAAAAGGTTCGTCCAGTATCAACACACTGGGTTTTCCCATTAAAGCAGCTGCAATACCAACTTTTTTCTGGTTACCGCTCGATAAATCACGGATATATTTCTTCTTTCCCAAAATTTCACCACTAAAAAACTCTTTAAAATATGCATGAAAATCGTCCAGATCGCCTTTTGAGAGCCCGTTGATATTTGCCAGAAACTGGAAATATTCGTCGGGGGTCAAAAAATCGATCACAAATCCCTCATCCAGATATGATCCGGTATATGATTTCCAGGCGGCAGATTTGGCCACATTCACATTTTCAGAGATAACTACCCCGCTATTGGGGCGGATCAAATCCAACAAGCAACGAAACATGGTGGTTTTGCCTGCGCCGTTATTCCCGACAAGGCCAAAACTCTCACCTTTCTTAATCTTTAATTCAGGAACATTTAAAACGGTTACTCCATTATATACTTTGGTAATATTTTTTAATTCTATCATGATCTTATTTTTTTAACGTTTCCGAAATCCTTCGGCCATTTTATATTTTCGACTTAAAAATTGTTTTACGAGATAATCAATAATTGTTCGATTGAATAACAATCCTAAAATTCCGAGTAAACTCAACACGCCCAAACCAATGTAAGGCCATCCCAGCGAATTGAACAAAACAAATATTAAAACGGGAATCAACATGGCTGGTATCATTGATAACCAATTCGATGCTCCCATTCCCTGGTAATTAAAAGTTGCACTTTTGCTCAAATCCATCCTGTTGGTGTTGTATGTTGCCAAATATAAAAGTGCAAAACTTAACACTCCTATGTTGAATAAGTACATCACCATGTGGAACAATAAAATATCAGCTCCAAAAAACACATACGGAATGGTAACGATAAAACAAAAGGAGCTTATTAACAATGCCACAATAAACTTCATTCTGAAATACCGACGCATATCAATATCGTGGGTAAGGATGGCATCAAAATAATTGCTTTCGTAAGAAAAAGCAAAATTCAGGTAATTGTACATCAGACCACCTGTGATGAACCATCCGATAAAAATTTTCAAAAATGACATACTTTGAAATTCAGGTTGTGGATAGAAAAATAAGCCATACAGCAAAAAAAGCGGGGTCATATACATGATAGACTTGGTGCGTTTGTGCCGAATGAACAATTTAATTTCAACCCCGACAATTTCACCAATCTGCCCCAATCGTTTCAGATATTTGATATCAGAAACCGTATCTATCTTTTTATCTTTTCCAACCCTTAATTCCTCCGGGTATAATTTCCCTAACAGATGATTAAAATTCAGAATATAGGTAAAAGCCAGCAATGCAATCGGGATCAGAATTCCGATTGGATTTAAAATCAGTTTATCAAAAATCAATGCTGATACATATGATAATAAGATGAGCCCGTAATTGTCGCACACCAAAACGGCAATCAAA
>CAYNTB010000229.1:0-4526 GCA_964399905.1 uncultured Bacteroidales bacterium
GTTCACCTCATTGCCATGAATGGCACCATCAACCCACATTGCAGGTTTTTCGGTGTCTTTTCCCGTATTTTTTGCTGTAATGGTCAGTAAGTACTGATCCCTTCCCATTCTTGATTTTCCGATGCTTTCGATGCTGGCAAGCTCAGGATATTTTTTCTGCATATCGTGCATGATCTTTGTCCATTCGGCATAGGAATAATAATGTTTCCAGCTCATCACAAAATCAAGTTCGCCATGATAGGCTCCCGGCTGGGTGGTCAGTTTCTTTTGTGCGTTAACAGTTAAACCAAGAGAGACTGTTAACAGCATACTAGCGATGATGTATTTTATTTTCATGATTTTTCCCTCCTTATTTAATGTTTAACGACTTAACTTGAGTGCCTCCTTTTTGTGAACTCACCACAATTTGGAGCGGGCTGTTGTCCTCAACGGCAACCAGCCATTTAACTTCGCGGGTCGATCCCATTTCAGGTTTTTTGGGATCTTCACCCCTGGGTTCTTTTGGCGGAGCCATTCCATAATATCTTCTTTGTTGCGATTGATCGCGTGGCGGAATTGGCCTGTAAGCCGGTATTTTGAGTTTGCCCTGGATCACGCCCAACTTTTGGTAAGCGTCTCCCTGAATGAAAGTAACTTTATCACGATCGCCAATCAGCCAGACAACATCTTCACGGTTCATTGGCAGTTGTTCGCCATTGGCCCTTTGGGTGGCTAATTTGCCAATATTTTCGATGGTGGCCGTAACTTCCACGATTTTATAATTGCCTTTTGATTTTCCTTTTTTGATATCCACCTTATTGCTATTCATCATGGCCATTGCTTCGGATGCTGTGCCTGAATATAAGACCTTTGCACTTGCATCTTTAATGATCACCCTGGGCATCAGTTGTGCCCTGAAGAATTCGAATTGCCAGTGTGTTTCGCAAACATCGATCAAAGGCTGGCCCGGAAAAGCGTTGTTGCTGCCGTACATGGGAATCCATCCCCCGATCTCGCCATCACCCAAATCGGGATGCTTGTATTTTTTCCAGTTTACAAAAAGTTTCCCTCCAAATTGTTCATCCTGATATTTTAATAAAGCGCGTTGGTTTTGCAGACGGGCATCTTCACCTTTAAATTCAGGAATGCCTTTTACATCTTTCATGATGTTCCATAATTCGGTTGTTGTTGAATATACCCCCATCTGCATAAATGCCCAGTCGGCCTGAAAACCGAACTTCAGATTTTTATCAACGATTTCATCGTAACTGGTGGTCCAGCCGTGCGTAAATTCATATCCGCGCTGAATGGCCCATTTATTCTTGGAAGTTTTTCTTAATTCATCTTTATAAAAACTGAGTGAATCGGGATATAGATAAGCTTTTGGAATTTCTTCGCCCAAAAGTTCGAGGTATTTTTTCCCCATTACCAGGTCGTAAACGGCGACATCATTGGAATGCATGCTTGCTGGCGATTGTGTTCCGCAGGGGCGGATGGTAAATCCACCAGAAGTATGGTAAAACTGGGCCATATAAATATTCGTATGATTGGTGAAAAATTCCACGAGTGCACGCGTTTCCGGTTCAGATACCGGATAATCGCCCTGTCCGCCCCTGAATCCATCGTCATTAAACCATTTTTCAGGAAAATTACGATTTACATCAATACCGGTTTCGTCGTCTTCTCCACGTTTTCCGTCTTTATCATTATCAAAATCTTCCCTGATTACCGACCATCGTTCCTTATCGGTCTTTTCGCCTCTTTCCAGCCTGATCATTATACGAGGATCTACATCGTCGATGATGTAGTTTCCTTCGGGATCCAGGTAACGGAACTGGGTGTAAAAGCCATCTCCATTCAGATCATCAGGCCCGTCTTCATTCACTTTTCCGTCTCCGTCATCGTCCCTTAATTTTGAATTATATCTTTGTGGAAATCCGATATCAACACTGTTATAAACACCATCGGGATTTACCATGGGGCAGATATAAAACACCTGCTCGTCGATCATGGCTGTGATGGCTTCGTTATTGCCATAGCCGCTAAGGAGTTTGTCGATGATGTACAAACTAACTTCGGTGCCTGTATATTCATTTCCATGTGTTGAACCAGATATCCAGAAACCTGGTTTCCCCAAATCATTGGTCATTTTGGGTACATTGTCAACGCCTTCTTTTCGCATATTGCGCAAGCCGACATAGCTGTCGATGGTTGTTCCTGTCTTCTGATTCGTAACGATTAAAAGGTTAATCGGGCGGTTTAGGTTTGATCTGCCAATTTCAACCAGTTTTGTTATATCCGGGTATTTATTGGCTACATCCTTGAGATAGCTTTGGGTTTTAGTGTATCCGTGAAAGCTGTTAAAATTGATCGGCACTTTCTGCGAATAGGCATTCAACCACAAGCCAGACATAAGTAAAAAGCTAATTGTCAGGTAAATAGCTTTGAAAGTTGCTGGTAAAGGTTTCATAATCAGGTTTTAATTTGGTTATAATTTTGAACATATAAACCTAATGAAAAAGAAATCCTTATCTAAATAAAATAGACGTAAAGATCGGTTTTATCGATCAATATATGGAATGGACAGCGGTGTCCGTATTGCAGATTAAAAATTCAAAAAGGGGTTCTCAAGCTTTGAAGGATTTTGCACCGGCTGATTCTCCATTCGTTTCGGTTTCTTGATCCTTCCATTTTTATTCATGGTGGTTGATTCACCGGCACGAACAACTTCATCATCCTTTTCACTAACAATGTTTAATTCTCCATTAACGACTTCAATGCTTGTGAGTTCAGATTCGAGTTTAAGGCTGAAACGATCGCCAGATGGCCTGAAAGTGGCCAGCTCTGTCTTAAACGGAATGGGGGCATAAAATTCAAAATCCCCTTCCATCAATTCTATATTTTCGGATGATTCGATCTTGATTTTTGCATTTGCGGGCATCTCTATTACACTGATCTTTTCATGATTCATGAAAACCAATTTAAACGTGCCCGAGACTATTTTGATGATCGTAGCCGGCTTAATTTGAGCAGCCGGAATCTGGCTAAAATTTGTCACCATATTGCCGTTGATCTCAATACTGGCATTTTCAAAATCAGCGGTCGGAATGAGCATTATTTGCGCTGTTTCTTTTACCAATCCGAACTGACTCGCCATTGAAGTCGGGTTGCTTGTATTTACAATAAATTCAGAATCAAAGCTTAGGCTTTTGGCCAAAAGCCATTCGTTAATGGTTGCCGCCGATTCGCCATCGATGGTTTGTTTCCCAAATAAAATCTGTGTCAGCAAGAAATCTGAATAAGTTTTCGCCGGATTGTTTGATGTTGAATTTTTATAATAGTTAACCAAAAATGCCGTTTGAGAACCCGAAACAGCATAGGCAGGATATTGCTGGATTACCTTCATAGCCTTGGCATTATTTTCAAATTCTGATAGATAACCCGGATGAAAATAAATAGATTTATTCGCCAAACCGCTTTCATTTTGCAGAATGAATTTATACATCAGATAGGTAAAGAAATCGGCACCCGCTTCACTGAATGAGTTGTATTCAGAATTATCGAACATATATTTAAGCAGATCCTGCTGATGGTTCCAAATCTTTTCATCTCCATTGCAGCGGCCCGAAAGGAAATTAAAATACCTGGAGTTTTCAAGGACAATGGCATGCTGCAGAAAATGCCCCATGGCGTGCAGCATTGAATTAAATGCCGGATTTTGAGGGCCATTTAAGAATATCTGTGACCAATATCCATTTCTGCTTGACGGTGCTTCGATGACGTTACTAAAGCTTAGTTTATCGGTAAAACCTGGATAAGGCATGGCAGTAGTACCGTAGCGGAAGAACAATCGGTCAAGTTTGGACAGCACAAAAGATTTAATTTCCGGCTTCAAGGGCATTTGTTCCAGGAAATGTGTGGTTAACTGTTTGATCCGTGCTTCCTGCTCTTCGGCACTCAACAGATCGATCATTCCGTTCTTACCAATTTTTATATGATTAACTTTTGTGAACAGGGCTTTGATACTATCGGGTATATGATAGGTCAATGGCAATGAGCAGGATTCTGACCACTCCAGTGAGAATTCAAATTGATCCATACTGAAAACTTCCTGGGTACGTTCCGCCAGCTTTTTAAACTTATCAATATCCTGTAGGTAAAGCCCCGTATTGAAAAGAATGTAGAAGTTTCCTTTTTCATCAACCTGGTTCGCAATTTGGTAGCTTGTTGGCTTAAACTCGGGAGGCAGCGGCTGTTGCCTTGGAGTATAATCAGGACCCAGTGTTTGGCCTTCTAACAGCATCATTCCGAGTGGCAAAGTTATTTCTTTTTCAAAAACAATATTCTGAGTTTGCGGATGTACCACCTGCGCTTGAATTGTTGCTTCAAATGGAATTTCACTGATGGATTGATAATCCCCAATCTTTGGTTCATCAATGGTTATAATTGTTTTAAACTTTCCATTCTCATCGATGGTACCGTTGGGGATACCGATAGAAACAAATGGTAATTGCTCCTGATCTTTTAGCTTGACACTAACCGGGTAT
>CAYNTB010000230.1:0-4516 GCA_964399905.1 uncultured Bacteroidales bacterium
CTTTAAATGAAAAGTAAAAAAAGTTTTTGTCTTCAGAATATTTTGAAAAACTGATTGTGGTGTCAGCCCCCGCATATTTAATGGAATTGTCAATAAGATTATGAAATACAGATTCCAATAAAGAACGGTTTCCTTTTATAAGGATATCTTCTGTTACATTGTTTATAAGCCGGATATTTTTTTCTTCAAGACGCGATTTTAAATTTTCGCCAATCTCATCAAAAATTTCTTTGATACCAAGGGGCACAAAGGTAAATTTTCCATTGGCTTCTTCAATTTTATTCAGCACCTGAATATCTTCAATCAGGTCTTTTAAACGAAGTGCCTGGGCGTAAGCTTTATCAATAAAATAAGCTTGTTTTTCCTTGTCGAGATTATTGTTTTTTAGGGTTTCGATAAAACCAAGAACTGCAGCAACCGGAGTTTTTAATTCGTGGGCAATATTGGAGGTCATCTGCTGTTTCATAATTTGCCGCTTGGCCAGCCGGGTCGTATCTGTTATCAATATTTCAAAACTGTTATCCGGGAATACAATACATTTAATGTCAAAATAATGACCGTTTTTATAAATACTATACTCATGTTGGGGAAGTTGGTCGGTCAGAACTGTTTGTTTATTCTTTATTTTTTCATCAATAAAATCAAGGGTGGGCTGAAACTCTTTTGATTGAAATATCATTTCGGCCGAAATACTTGACTTTTCGGAAATAATGTTTAAAAACTGGATAAAATAATTATTAGTGAGGATTTTTTCTTTTTTAGAAGAAAAGAATGCCACCCCTTCATTTAAGGCATATAAGTGATTGAAGAGTTTTTCCCGCTCAAGGGTGATGGTATCCTTGGTATTTTTCAATTCCCTGTAAACCTCAATAATTTGCCTGCTTATCACGCCCAGCTCATCATCCGGAAATTGAATATCGGTTGAAATGTCTTTGTCGGCATTTAAATGAAAAACAAAATCTTTTAGTTTGTCAATGGTTTTTGCAAGTTTGTTGGTTACAATGTTTAAAACAAGCCATAAGGCTAAAAACAAAATGCTTATGAAAAACAAAAATAAGCGGTCGGCCTTTAAATAATTAATGATTTTATTATTGTACAAAACGGCTGTTCTCACAAAATAATTACCATAAAAGCGGGCGTAGTAATAATAAATTTCATTTGTAGTGGAGGAGGTGCGAATATTGGCACCAAAACCTGCACCAATTGATAATTGCAACTCGGGTCGTTTAAGGTGGTTTTCCATCGTACTTACATCTTCAACTTCACTGTCGTAAAGTACAATTCCCTTTGCATCAACAATCGTAATCCGGACATTTAATTGTGGGAGAATCTCCATTAAAGAATCAACCAAATAAAAATTTCCCGATTCAAATACATGATTTTTATTTAGATAATTATTTGTGGTTACAGTGATGTTATCCAGGGTATTTTCAAGTTGGCTGCGCCTGAATTCTTTTTCACGACTGGCCTGAAATATCAGGATCATAAAGGTGAAAACAACAAAGATGAAAAGCAGGTATGTAAAAAGTCTTTTTCTGAAATTTAGTTTTACTTTCATGTTTTTTCTTTTGGTATTTTATTGATAGTCGAAACAATAACCATAACCGGCTTTATTTTTAAGGTATTTGCCGTATTCTTTCATTTTTTTACGAAGCCTTGTGATGTGAACATCAACGGTTCGGTCGGTTACAATAATATCATCTTCCCAAATTGTTTTAAGAATTTCTTCTCTTGAAAATACCCGGCCCGGGTTTTTCATTAAAAAATTCAAAATTTCAAATTCTTTGCGTGTTAAAGTGATTTGTGAATTATCAATCATTAGCTCGCGGCGCAAAAAATTAAGTTCCAGTTCGTTGATTTTAATACTTGATTCCGGCTCAGGGATTTTATTTTGTGAACGGCTTAAAACAGCTTTTACCCTGGCTGTAAGCTCATGGATTGAAAATGGCTTGCTGATATAGTCGTCTCCACCCAGGTTAAAACCTGTTAATAAATCATTTTCTGTAGTTCGGGCGGTTATAAAAATAATGGGAACATTTAATTTAAATTCATTCCGAATCATATTGGCAAGCTTAAAACCTGAAATTTTTCCCATCATCACATCCAGTAAAATTAAATCGTATTGCTTTAAATCTTTTTCAAGTGCCAATTCGGCCGAAAATGCAACATCAGCCTCATAACCTTCCCCCATTAAATTGAATTGAATGATTTCGCACAAATCCTCTTCGTCATCAACAATAAGTATTCTGTAATTTTTTGCACCCATTTGTTTGGCGTTTAATTAAGATTCGTCATGATCTCGAATGTAATCAAGGTCCTTATGCCTGATATCGGTTCCTTCAGACGCATAAATTGAAGCTTCTGCAATATTTGTGGCATGATCTGCAATTCGTTCTATATCTGTTATGATCCCCTTTAGGTTGATATAACTTTGCATGATTTCCTGGGCTTTTTCATCTAAATTACCCCTTGTGATTGATTTCTTTAAAAGTTTATAATTTAATTCATCAATAACCGCATCATTTTTGATGGTCCAAATTGCATATTCTTTATCGTTATTGATAAATGATAATAAAGCCTTTGTAACCATTTGGGAGCTCAATATTAACATGTTTTCAATAAGTTCTGCATTTTTCTGAAAGATATCGGGATCTTTAATTCGGGTGATATAATTTAAAATATTAATGATCATATCTCCGATTCGTTCCAAATTAAGCGACATCCGATAAATGGCAAAAATCTTCCTCAAATCTGTTGCCATGGGCTGATAAAGAACAATGGTGTTGATAATCCGCTCACTGATTTTAACCTCAAACTGGTCAAATTGTTTTTCATTTTTATCAAAAATTTTTCGATTTTCTTCAAGGCCCTCAATCGAAAATTTATTGATATTTTGTTCCAGCATATCGAGTTGTTGAAGGATCAGATTTGAAAATTCTTCAAAATCTTCAAATATCTTCTTCATTGCAATATCTTTTTTTGTGTTCATGGGTTTATCTTGTTTTATCAACCAAATTTTCCTGTTAAATATTCTTCTGTTCTTTTATCGGTTGGATTTGTAAACATTTCTTTTGTCTTACCGTATTCAATCAATTCTCCCAAATACATAAACATCGACTGGTTTGAAATTCGGGCAGCCTGTGCCATATTATGGGTTACCAGAACGATGGTGTATTTTTTCTTAAGCTCAAGCAATAATTCTTCGATTTTGGAAGTGGCAATCGGATCAAGTGCCGATGTGGGCTCGTCCATCAAAACCACATCGGGCTGAAATGCAAGGGCCCGTGCCACACACAAACGCTGTTGCTGACCGCCTGATAAAAAAGTACCTTTCTTTAATAAAGCATCTTTTACTTCGTTCCAAAGTGAAACATCCTTCAGTGATTTTTCAACAATTTCATCCCGTTCACTTTTTTTCTGTTTAATGCCGTTAAGTTTATATCCGGCAATTACATTGTCGTAAATACTCATGGTGGGGAAAGGATTTGGCCTCTGAAATACCATACCGACTTTTCTGCGCAAATCGATATTCGACATTTCTGAAATATCTTCACCATTTAATTGTACCGTTCCGGTGGTTACGATTTCGGGATATAAATCGTGCATTCGGTTCAGTGCCCTCAACAGTGTGCTTTTTCCGCATCCCGAAGGGCCCATAATGGCCGTAATGGAATATTTTTTAACATCTGCATTTACATTTTTTACAGCTAATTTTTCCCCATCATAAGAAACAGAAAGGTTTTTTATGCTTAAAACGGGATCTTTTATGTTCAGGTTTGTGATACTCATTAAAATGCGTTTCTGGTTGATGCTATTTTTTTTGAAATTAAATTTAAAGTTAGTACAAAGCCCATTAAAAATAAAGAAGAGCTCCAAATCAGGTCTACCATATTGGGGTCATTATAAAATTCCCATATCAATAGGGGAACGGCACTGGTAGGTTTATCGATTTGGTAATTGACAACAGAAGAGCCCAAAGCTGTAAACATCAACGGAGCCGTTTCGCCGATAACCCGTGAAATAGCCAATAAAATACCCGTTAATAGCCCGCTGAATCCGGTTGGTATCAACACCCTTAATAATATTTTATGATAAGGAACCCCCAATGCAACTGCAGCTTCTTTTAAACTGGTCGGGATCATTTTAAGGGTTTCTTCGGTTGGTTTGTATCCGGTTGTTCCATCTCCGTTAGCGGTCATATTGTAGCAAACTCCCGTTTTTCGATAAGCAGAAATATAAAACTTTTCAAGAGCTTCAATATAGTCAGGGCTGCAGTACTGTAAGCCCCGGTCGGAGTGATGGATCAGAGGCCTGTCGGGGTATTTACGGGTTTTAATTGCAGTTTTAAGTGCGTTTATACAGTTAATAGTTTTGAGGTTATCTGAGAGTTGATGTCCAACGATCTGCTTTGAGTAAACATCAGTAATAAGGCTTAAATAAAGCCATGCCTGGGTCGATCTGAGATAGGTTATATGGGAGGCCCATAGTTGTTCAGCGCGATTGATTTTAAGGTCCT